>CAYPAC010000059.1:1503-4529 GCA_964408615.1 uncultured Methanosarcinales archaeon | reverse complement strand
AACAACATTTTTGCTTTTTTGAAGTTCTTCATCAGAAAATTTGTCTGTCAAAGAAACATCATTAAAAAAACGCGCTTTATCTGTAGTTGAAACAACCCAATCAGCAAACTCCTGCACTGAATGATAAGTCTGCACAAAAGCACAATCAACATCCTGAAAAGAAACACGGCCAACAAACAAGTCCAATTTTGAATCAATACTATCATACGCTCTTGAAAAAAAATCTGAACGCAACACAGGCAAGGAATTATTTGGCTTGTACAAATCTGTTAATTCGTCAAGACCAAAATGAAATTTGTAAGCAGCACTGAATGTTTGAAAATCATCAATATGCTCTGCAATATTAACAAGCGCAGAACGAACAAGATTTTTCTCAATAACAGGAGTATAAACTCTTAATAATTTTGCGGCATACCACTGCTCAATTCTGCCTAATACCTCTTTAGACGACATAAAAACATAATTAAAAGACAAAATATAAAATACTTACGATTACCAAGCACTATAAAAGTCAGCAAGAGTTTCGTAACAAACAATGTTTTTAATTTTGGCGAAATCAGTTTCGTCAATAGGCAGGCAATGTTTACAAGGACGATAACCTTCAATAACAGCATCTTCCAAAGAATGAAAAAACACGCGGTTTTCCTTTTTCATACGCAAACCAGATTTGCAGTCCAAGCAACCAAAAATTTTTCTTGGACGATGACCTGCATACCTGCCTGCAATACAACTTTCAACAATCTTGCCATGTTTTAGGATTTTGTAAAGGTGCATCAGTGTAAAAAACAACGGCAGGTTTTTAAATAACGCGCTATTTAGCGAGGGCATGATGGCAGTCATAGTAAACTTTCGAGGAAGCAGGCGAAGAAAAAGCGGAAATCAAATGATACTAACAGTAAATGACGTTAGTTCTAAAGAAGCTGCACAAAAACTCGTCAGCAAAAAAGTAAAGTGGAACTGCCCGGGAAAAGACAAAAAAGTAATATCCGGCAAGATTTCTGCAGCACACGGCAACAGCGGATGCGTACGAGCAATATTTGAACGAGGAATGCCAGGACAAAGTCTTGGAACAGAAGTAAGCGTTGAATAATTACTTCAAGTTTAATTCTTCCTTCATATGTTTTTCTATAAGACGCGACATGTTCAAATTACGCCCCTGACAATAACGCTTGAATTTCCTCAACAAAAAACTGTCAATAGTCAGATTAATTCTTTCACGATAACTTGTTTTTGGCAAACGCTTTGTGCGCTCAAACTCCATCAAAGCTTCAAATACCTCAGGACGCTCACGAATAATTCTTCTTGCAGTTTCAACAAACTTACTTGATGACATTTCTTATCAACCTCTCAATCTTTCTTACATCTCGGATGTTTTTCTTTATAATCACAACCACTAATTTTGCTGCTTCGTCAGCATCATAATCAAACCCATGCATATCAAGGTATGACATAATAACTGCAGCTGCAGTGCGCTTATTACCATCTGCAAAAACGTGATCAACCAAAATTGCTCTCACTAAAAGAGCTGCTGTTTTAAGCCAATTCTTGCTTTTAAGTGTTGTGTTGATAGCATAATCTAAACTACTATCATTAACGACAATACCTTCGTCCAACTCTTTGTTGATAGTTATGATATCTTTTTTACTCAACATTCTATACGTATAAATACGTATTAATATTTAAATGTTGTGAGAATAAATTGTGCTCATTAAATAATTATTGCAACCACTTAGGAAGCATTGGTTTTAGAAGAGGATACACATACGGAGCCGCAACAACCAAAGCACCAATCAAAATACTGTGAGCCCACGTTTCCTTCAAACCAACACTCGAAGGAACAGAACCCTTAATAGCAGCACTTGCACCATGAATTTTTGCAACAGTAATCAAACCAATAGCAATCTGAAAAGCAAGAGGAGTTGACAAAACAGGAATTGTCTTAAGCTGAGGAAACAAGCCAAAAACAAAAGAAACATTCATAGTGCAAAATGTTGCAATGATGGCAAAAACCAAAGCATGCAAGCCATGACCAAAACGATGCGTAGGAACAGTAACATCACGATGAATCAAAAGAATCTCATACAAACCAATAACTGCGCCAAACACAAGCGGAGGAACAATCAACAATGAAGTAGTAGGTTCTGCCATGAGTCACCCTTTAGGAACGTAAAGCACGCATGATATCTTTATAAGTTCTATCAAAGCGTCTGCTAGATGCTTCAGCTTCCTTAATACATTTTGCAACTTTTTTTGCGCTTTTTTTCAAATACTTAACAAATTCTTCTTCTGTCATCTTACCCTCCAATTGTTATTAAAGTATTAAAAGTTTGCTATTTTCTTCTTTGTTTCTTCTTTAACACACATACACTCTGCTCCAACCTCAAGTACTTTCTGCTTCAGCAACAAATTCTGTAAACACTATCAACAAACCCTGTTCTAAAGTATACAAAATTAAAAAAGTTGTTTCGATTAACGTACGATTGTAAAATGAAAACAACCTCGCTTCAAACCATAAACAGCTAATCTTTCTCAGCAATATTGACGCCTCTTTTTTGATAACCCTCAAGCTCACGAACCAAAGAAGAAAAACGCCTAACCAAACGAGTTGCACCCTTATTTTCTAACTCCAAGTGAGAAATATGATTACACCAAGACTACTCAAACCACCAAGAACAATCACGCATCAAAGACGCATACACAGAATAGTATTCAGTGCCTATTAAAAGCCTGGAAACAGCATCCTTGATACAATTCTGAGATTTGTCAGAAGATTTCACATCATTAAATAAAGACACTAAATCAAACGCGCACAAGTTATCAACAAAACAAGCAACATCCTGCGGACGCGAAGAACACAAAGTATAAAACCAAGAAAAAACAGCATTTGCAAAAGGAACAAGCTCTTTAGAATACAAAAAAGGAACAGCTGTAAAATTAACTTTAGGAGCAGTAAGCAATGCTGAATTATTATTACAAACAAAACCAAAATGAGACGGACGACACAATTCAACAAAATCAAGAAAATC
>CAYPAC010000059.1:0-1480 GCA_964408615.1 uncultured Methanosarcinales archaeon | reverse complement strand
TGACGCAGAAGAAGATTTTTTAACTGAAAGCTCCTCACCAACACCACAACAAACACGAAAAACACGCGGAACAACATCATACCCACAAACAAAAACAGAAGAAGAAAAAAACTGCTGAGTAAGAGTTTCAACTAAATTATTCAAAGAAGTCCTATCTGAACTCAGTTCAGAAGGACGCCGCAAGAGCGAAACAAAAGACTGAGAAGAACGCAAAACCCGCAAAGAAACTTGCTCATCAAACAACAACAAATAATTATTCAGCTGAAAAATCCTTTGCTCAATGCCTTCTGCGGCTGTGTAAATACCCTGCGGGCCGTGATAAATCCCAATCATTTGTACTGCTCAAGCTTTTCCCTAAGACCTGCAGTCATCTGCTGATAATCCTTGTTTATAACATCCAAAGCATCGCAACAAATCTCAAGAGCTTTCTTCATGGCGTTATATTCTGTTTCACTACCTGCTTCAAGTTCAGCAACAATGTCACTGCACTCAGCTGTTAATTCAGACATTCTCGGCTGGACAACAACAGGCGGATTGCCTTTTAATGTATTAATTACTTTTTCAAGCGCAGCACAAGCTGCAATGCCTTCCTTCAAAACATTTTCATTCATTTTCGTTTCCTCCATCATAATGAGATGCTGCAGAACACCTCCCCCGACAGGACAGAGTGTCCACAGCATCTATTTACAAACAGAAAATGAAAGATATTAAAGTGCCTTGCGCACAAAAAACCGGAAAGTTTCCGGCTATGGCGGAAGGTTTCCGGTGGTGGCGGAAAGTTTCCGGAAAAAAGGCATTTTGGCGGAAAGTTTCCGGCGGTGGCGGAAAAAAATATTTCTCTCGACGAGAAGAAATTCAGTATTTCAGAACCCTTAAGCCAGGAATACGGGCAAAATGTGCGTCTCTTGTAATAACACTTTCCCAACGCGCAAATGCAATAGCTGCAATCATCATATCTTCAAGTTCGATTGGGTTATTCCTCAAAGCGATAGCAATCTCAGCAGTTTTTTTTGCAGCAACAATATCAAAATCAAGAATTTCAAGACCTGCAATAAGCTCATCAATTTTCTTTTTTTCTTTTTCAGGCACATCACTGTTAAGCGCACCCTCCCACAATTCGGTAATAGACGGCGTTGCTACCCATAAGGTTTCATGACTTTCTTTCTCACTAAGAATATCTACTGCAGGTTGACGATTTTTCAAGATATCAATTAAAAAACAAGTATCAAGAAGTACCATTAACCCCCCTTAACTCCGCAACAATGCGCTGCACACGCGCACGATGTTCCTTTGTATGCCTTTTGCGTCGTTCATAAATATACTTTTCAATCTTATCAGCACTCTCCTGAGAAATGCACCCCACAAACTCACTCAATGATCGCTTCTTTGCAATACGTGAAATAACGTCGGTAAAACTCTCAGAACGAGCTTTTCGAGCTTTTAACAAGTTATACGCATCCTCTGTTATAGTAATAGTTTT
>CAYPAC010000058.1:0-7310 GCA_964408615.1 uncultured Methanosarcinales archaeon | reverse complement strand
TTCTGTTATGTGGATGACATTTACTGGGCATGCTTGTGCTGCTTCTTTTATTTTTTCTATTTCTTTTTCTTCTATTAATAATTCTTGTATATTGTTATTTTCTTTTTTTTCCGCGCCGTTCAAATTTGCTTTTCCGTCGTCAACTATTTGCCATCGTTTGGGATGTGCTGCTGTGCATGCTGCTGCCCCAATACAGTTTGCCCTGTCAAATACTACTTTGTATTTTGTCATTACACATCAACCATTATTTTGTCGCCTTCTATTTTTACAGGATATGTCTCTACCTCACATTGTTGTGGTGACTTTCCTGTTTTGATGTCAAAAGAAAAACCGTGCCATGGGCATACAACATTATTTCCTTCTAAGCTTCCTTCGCTTAATGGCCCTCCTGAATGCGGGCATTCTCCGTTGATTGCATATATTTTTCCGTCTTTTTTGAATAGTGCTATTGTTTTTCCGTTTATTTCTACTTGTTTTCCAGTACCCTCTTGTATTTCATTTTCTTTTCCCGCGTCTGTGTATGCCATTTTTTGTTCCTCCTGTTATTTTTGTTGTAAAAACTCAATTAGTAATCGGACTCCGTATCCTGTTGCCCCTTTTGTTAAATAGTGTTGGTCTTCTTTTGCCCACGCAGTTCCTGCGATGTCAAGATGCGCCCACGGCGTATTTTTTATAAAGTTGTTGAGGAATACTGCTGCAGTTATTGCTCCTGCATCTCGCCCCCATTTACCTAAATTTCTTACATCTGCTATGTCGCTTTTGACTGTTTCTTTGAATTCTTCTGTGAATGGCAGTTGCCAGATTTTTTCTCCTGTTTGCTGTCCTGCAGAAATCAATTTATTAATCAGTTTTTCATCTGTTCCCATGATTCCTGCATAAGTTGATCCTAATGCAACAATACATGCTCCTGTTAGTGTTGCCAAATCAATTATTGTTTTTGGCTTGAATTCTTCTGCATAGGCCAGTGCATCTGCTAAAATAACGCGTCCTTCTGCGTCTGTGTTTGCTATTTCTATTGTTTTTCCGCTGTATGTTTCTATTATGTCCCCTGGTTTGTATGCGTATCCGTTTATCATGTTTTCAGTACAGGGCAGTATCCCTATTAGGTTAACTGGTAGTTTTAGTTCTGCTGCTGCTTTTATTGTACCAAGTACTGCTGCTGCTCCTGCCATGTCCATTTTCATTGTTTCAAGTCCAGTTTCTGGTTTTAGGTTTAATCCTCCGCTGTCAAATGTTACTCCTTTACCTACTAACGCAATTGGTTTGTCATTGTTTCCTTTATACTCCAAAATAATTAGTCTTGGTTCTATTTCGCTTCCTTTGTTGACTGCAAGGATTGCATTCATTTTCATTTTTTGCAGTGCTTTTTTATCGTGAACAGTTATTTTGACTGGTTTTGGTAGTTTGCGTGCAATGTCTTCTATTGTTAGTGGTGTCATGTGTGATGCTGGCTGGTTGACCATGTCTCTGACAAAGCATGTTGCTTCTGCAATTTTTTGTGCTGTTGTCATTGTTTTTTCAACTGCAGATGTATTGTTTTGTTCAATTATTGCTAACGATTCAATTGTTGTTATTTTTTCTTTGTCTGTTGTTTTGTATTCGCTGAAGTGATATGCGGTTAGTATGCTCGCCTCGACTATTGCAGTAATTTTTTCTTCTGTTGTTGCAGGATAATTTATTGCGTGCAGGTTTGCTGCAAAACTCGTAAGTCGCAGGTTTTTTATTGTTGTTGTTGCCATTGCTGTTGCATTGCGCAGTTTTTCTGTGTTAAATTCTTGTTGTTTTCCCAGTCCTACAAGTATTAGGTTGTCAAATGAAAATTTTCCAAGTGTGTTTATTGTCTTTGTTTGTAGTAATTCTCCGGTGAATTCTTTGTTTTTTAGTGCTTGTTGTATTGCATTATTCAGTTGTTTGTCAAGTCTTTCTGCATCTTCATTTTTTGAGTCTTGCCAATATCCCATCACAACGGCTTGTGTTTTTGTTTCTTCAATTTTTGTTTTTTGTATTGTTATTTTCATTTGAATTTTTGCTGCATCAATTGTGCGTCTTTTTCTATGTTTGGGCTTTCTGAGATGACAATGCCTTTGATTTTAAAAGCTTTCCATACTTTTAATAAATCTTTATAATTCATGTCTGATTGTTTTAAATTTAGATGATTCAACTCGCCTTTGTCGCCGTATTTTATACCTGCAATATGTATGTGCATGTTTTGCAGTGCTTCCTTGCCTAATTCTTTTTCCACAGTACTTAAAACTTCGTGAAATTCTTCTGTTGTGTTGTATTTTCCAATGCTTCGCGCGTGCAGGTGTGAAAAATCTATACAGGGCATTACGTTTTCAATCTCTGAACTTAATTTTATCAGTTCGTAAACATCGCCGAATGCTGTTCCTCTGCCTGTTGTTTCCGGCCTTACCCAAATGTCTATACTTTCTTTTTTTAGTGTTGTCATAATTTCTTTAAGGTATTTCTTAACATTTTCGTATGCTTTTTCTTTTGTTGTTTTCATATAGTATCCTGGATGAAAACAAACACTCCATCCTCCGCATAATGATAATATTCTTGCTGACTCAATTATTCTTTTCATGCTTGCCGCGATTTTTGGTTTTTCTTCTGCATTTAAGTTGATGTAGTATGGTGCGTGGCAGGTTAAAACCACGTCTTGTTCTTTTGCAATTTTTTCTATTTCTGGTGCTTTGTCTTTGCTGATGTTTATTGAGTGTACAAACTCTAATTCCATTGCACTCAAGCCAAGTTTATTGACCTGCACTATTCCGTTTGGTGTGTTTCTGTCTTTTGTTGATGTTGGTATTCCTGCTGTTCCAAAGCGTAGTTTGTCCATGTTGATTCCATATACTAACTGTTATTTATTGATTGCGGAAATCGCTGTTTGAGAAAACAAATAAGATATCTTGAAAAAACTATGCATATCACTGAAAGACATTTCGTCGACATAGAAAATGGAACAGTTTTGCTAATATTGTCGACAGAATTCGCAATACGATTTATGCAAACCTGCCAAGAATAGCGCAAAATAAATGGGGATGATTCTATTTTCACTAAGCAGTCAATTCTATAATTATTTTATCTTTGCCTTCCGGCTTTACAAATACTTCTTCTCCTTTTTTCAATTTAAGAAAGTTTTCAAGCTTTTTTGATATGCGCACATCTAAAGCGTCTCCTACTTTTCCTATTTTTGTTTTTGATTCAAGGCCCCACAGATTCATTTGTTTTGTTTTTTGCGTTATTTTCTTGCTTTCTTCTTCACTGAAACAGATTTCGCCGCATTTTTGGCATTGTTCAGCAGTATAATCTCCAACTTTTATTCCGTATATTGAATACGGAACTTTCTTGACTGCGATTTTTCCGCCGCATTCATCGCATTTTGTTCTTTTACTCATTTATCATCACCGTTTTAATTTTGTATCTTCCATCAGGCAGTTTTTTGTAAGCTACAGACATATAAGTGTAAACTGCCAAATAACCGTCTGTTTGTTTTACTTTTGATCCGTATTGAATTACTCGTTTTATTTGTTGTTCATCAATTCCCCGAGCCGTCATTTTTTCTCGCGCGTGTTGAGTGATCAAAAGTTCCAAACTTTCACCTAATAACTTATAAGTTATTATAATATATAAACTTTTCGCACTATAACCTTGTTTTCAGAGAAAAAGTATTTAATAAGCAAAAATAAGTTAAAGCACATGCCTATAGCACCTGTTAAATTATTTGAGGTTGACAAAAAATTCATTAATAGCTCAATTGCCACAATTACTGCAGTCATTCCGCGTCTTGCCACAAGATATACGCGTCGAAAGAGTGATTTTTTAAGTCATGACGATGTTATTTTGGCAGAAGAAGCAATAATTGCTGTTGAGGGTTTGTTGCGCCAGCTTATGCGTTTTGGTGTTTTTGTTCCTTTTGAAAAAAGTAATGGTTCTTGGGGTTCTGCGCTTGAATCAGCAGTGAAACTTAATGAAGTGTGGCAAAAAGTTCACACTCATTCTGTTGTTGATGTTGGTGTCTTTGAAGAAATACTTGTTCTTACTCGTAAAATAAGAGCTGTGCTTGAAGCCAGAATTGCTTCTGGAAAGTGGGTGTGAAACAACACATTTTTATAATAAATTGTTTGTTTTTGAGACTGAATAAAAACTTTCACTACCCTTTCACATTTCCTATCGGACTTAATGCCACTATTTTTTTTGATACTCCTGCTACGTCCATCGTATCTACTACTTCATTGATATCTTTATACGCAGAGCCTGCTTCTTCTGCAAGTCCTGACATTGATACTGCTCTGATGTAAATGCCTTTTGTTGCCATGTCTTTCTGCAACTTTTCTCCTCTGAATGTTTTTTTTGCTTGTGTTCTTGACATTGTTCTTCCTGAGCCGTGCATTGTTGAGCCGAATGTTTCTTCGTCTGCCTTGTCTGTTCCTACACATAAATAAGAGCCTGTTTCCATTGAGCCTCCTATTATGACTGGCTGTCCTGTTTCTCTGAAAATGCTGGCTAATTCTTTGCGTGATGGCCCAAAGCTTCTTGTTGAGCCTTTGCGATGAACCAGTAATTCTTTTTTCTTGCCGTCTATTTTGAATGTTTCAAGTTTTGCTATATTGTGTGCGACGTCGTATATTATGTCCATACCTAATTTTTCTGCTTCTGTGTCAAATAGTTTTGCAAATGCTTCTCGCACGCGATGAATTATGACCTGCCTGTTTGCAAATGCCATATTTGCTGCGCACGCCATTGCTTTGTAGTAGTCTTGTCCTTCTTTTGAGTTGAACGGTGCGCATGCAAGTTCTCTGTCCTTCACTGTTATGTTATATTTTTTCATTGCCGGCTCAAATGTTTGTAAGTAATCACTGCCAATCTGGTGGCCAAATCCTCTTGAGCCGCAGTGTACCATAATTAAAACTTGATTCTCACCAAAAATCCCTAATTTTTTTGCGATTTGTGCATCAAATATGTGTCCTGCTTTTATCATCTGTACTTCAAGATAATGATTGCCTGAGCCTAATGTTCCTAATTGGTTTATTCCTCTTTGAACTGCTCTTTGACTTACTTTTGAAATATCTGCTTGTTTGATGCAGCCGTTTTCTTCTATTCTTTCAAGATCTTTTTTCCAGCCGTAGCCGTTTTCTACGCACCATTTTACCCCTGTTGTCATTACTTCTTCGAATTGTTTTTTTTGTAATGGCACAAATCCTTTGCCGCCAACACCTGCAGGCACTGTTTTAAATAATAAGTCTACTATGTCTTTTATTTTTGGTTGTACTTCTTTTATTGTTAAGTCTGTTTTGATGAGGCGCATGCCGCAGTTGGACACAACTACATTATTTGCTATAAAATTGTGCGTTCCAGCAATATTAAAATCATAGACCTGATCATCATATTCTTCTACAGTTATCACATCTATCGCATCAAATACACAGCCATACAAATCAATTTCTTTCATTTTTGCATTAACATAATCAGTAAATGATGGAAAATCAAAAGTTATTCTATACCCTGCATTTTCATAAAAATGTCTTATTATGAACCGTTTGTTTATTATTTTTGATTCAAGAAGCATTTGTATTTCTTTAAGCTTTAATCCTTTTTGTTTCAGTTCTTTTATTCTTTTTGATACATCCAATCTTTTTTGAGTGAGCTGCGCTTTTTCTTTTATGTACAATATCGCAAGATTTGAAAGTATGCTTCTTTTTTTATTATATTCAAAACCAATGTTTGACCACAGTTTAAGCAGGTTAGTTTCTTCTGAGCTTATTTGAAGTTTTAATCTGGATGTCTTTCCTTGTTTATTATAAAAATCCGGTCTTTCTAGTAATTTGTGGGATTTTATGCTGAATTCTTCAAGCAACACCATTATTTGTATGCAAAATTGTCTTGCATTGTCTAGTAAGCAGGTGTTTTTATTCATAGACAATGTTGGGCAATCAAATCCTGTTTTAGTGTGTGTTCTTGGCTTAGAAAGCTCTGCGCCTAATAATCCTGCCAAAAACAAACGTTTTATCCAAAGGGGTGATTTAAGTATCCATGTGGGGACTAAATATTCTGTATTAGTTTTAATGCCTTTTGGATATCCTAACGCATAAAATAATTTGGCCAATGACTTAGAAGAAACGTGCAGTTCATAATTCTCAGCACTGAATTTTACAATACCGTATTTTGTTGGAATTTCATGATTTCTTTTTCTACCATATATTCCTGCAGAATATCCTATTTTTGCAAAATCTTTCTTAATTGATTCAAGATCATCTTTAGAGCCATACGCGCAAGTGAAACCTCTATTGTTAGAAATATAAATTTGCCCATCACCAAGCAAATAGCCAAACAACTTGGTTATTATTGCTAAAGTATCAATTGTTAATGGAAATAAATTATTCTGTCTTAGTTCATTTATTTCTTTTTCAGTAAACTCAGATTCATTCAATGATGGCAGATTTGGTTCTTGATAATGCACGCCTTCAAAAGGTTGTATTGCTATATTTATGCCATTTTTCAATTCTCCTGCTTTAATCATTCCATTATCAGTAAATATTGGATGGTCTGCTGTAACATTTATCATGTATCCTAGCTTAGTTTTAATTCGAATAATTTTTCCGGAATGTTTTTTTTTCATGAAATAAATAGCATTATTCGCCATAAATTTTTTTTCAGTGATGTCGAATGAAGCTATAGACTGTCCTGAAATTCTTGCTTTAAGATTATACTGTGATGGAATATCTATCTCGATAAAATCTGTCTCAAAATCTTGTATTTCTTTTGTGTATCCGTATTCTGTTAATATTTTTGAGCCTTTAGCCAAGCAATTTATGTCAAAACCAATCCCACCGGGACTTATGATTCCTTTGTCAGAATCAAACGCGGCTACTCCGCCGATTGGAAATCCGTATCCTGAATGTCCGTCTGGCATGCACAGTGCGTGTTTAACAATGCCCGGCAAGCATGCAACGTTTGTTAATTGGTTTATGACTGTGTCTTCCATTTGATTTAATAGTTTCTCAGTGGAATAAATCCTCGCAGGTACTTGCATTCCTTCTTTGTATGTTTTTGGAATTTCCCACACTACTTCGTTGACTTGTTTTATGTTTGGTATTCTGTCTTTTATGCTCATTTTATATGTCCACAATAACTCGTGCTTTCCATCCTTGTTCGATTTTTTCAACTTTAAAATTATGGTAAGTGACTGCTTTTACGTCAGTGCCAAGTTTTTGTTTTTCTCTGTTTATTTTGTCTCCTTTGCATTCTGCAGTCAGTGTTGATTCTTTTTCGTTTATTTTTATTTTTTCTGTTTTGAACAGTAGTTGTTC
>CAYPAC010000057.1:0-7349 GCA_964408615.1 uncultured Methanosarcinales archaeon | reverse complement strand
TAACTTGTGATGCACCACTTTTTAAGAACAAAGTTGTTGCTGTTGTCGGCGGAGGCAATGCAGCAGTGGAGGGAGCAATAGAACTGGCAGACATAAGCGCAAAAAAAGTATATTTAGTGCACAGAAGAAACGAATTCAGAGCAGATGAAATAACAGCAGACAAAGCAAAAAACAACAAAAAAATAGAAATGGTTCTCAATAATGTTCCAACAGAAATCAAAGGAGACAAATTCGTAACAGCAATAACTGTTCAGGACGTTGAAACAAAAAAGACAAAAGATTTACTCGTTGACGGAGTATTTGTAGAAATAGGATACGAAGTTGACACAGGCATAGTAAAACATTTAGTAAAACTAAACGAAAAAAACGAAGTTATAACCGACGAACAAAGACGAACAACAAACCCTGCAATATTTGCGGCAGGAGACATCACAACAACACCATACAAACAAACAATAATCTCAGCAGGCGAAGGGGCAGTTGCTGCACTATCTACACACAGATATTTGACTGGCGGAAAAGAATCAAGCTTGGACTGGGAAAAGAAAAAATAAATTTCATCCATAAACTTTTTAAATGTCGGAAACTGCTCTCGACTAACTCTACTTACTTTAGTTTGTAGATACAATAGAGGACAAAAGTAAATAATACATAGTAGTCCTCTATTGATATTGGAAGACAACTATTTAGTATTAATTACTTTTGTCTTCCAATATAATATCGAATCTCAAATTATATAACGCTTTTGTGAGATTCGATAGTATAGTAAATCGCACTTTTTTGTCTATTATTTATGCGATTTACTATAAGGATGAGCAGTTTCCGAGCATGTCAAGAACCACTTGCTCATCAATGTGAACGTCGTTATCACTTCACGCCACCTGCCCTCTCGAAATCCAATAGATGCATATTTGGGATTTCGTGAGGTGCTCAATAATCACTTGTTATGCATCTAACAGTGATTATTGACATTTAGCTGGTGGTTCTTGACAACATTCTGAAATTGAACTTCCAATGCATGAAGTAGGCATAGGTAAACTCGTTGTTGCAACAGAAAGCGGTTGCAGTGCAAAATTCTTTCGAGCAAGCATTCCTGAATATAATGTCGATTTAGAAATCAAAGAACCATTAAGCAAACCAGAAGGATTTATTCTTAAAGAAATAGACCAAAAAGGGTATTGATATTATACTCATGTATAGTCTGTTCAATTTCGTTAGGTTTAAATATACAACCACACAATTATTCTCTTAAAAAGAGGAAGCCATGGCTACAAAGCTCGCAGATGATAAACAACTACAATTAATAGCAAATTCTATAAGACAAAATATTATCAGAATGCTTGTCGCAGCAGGCTCAGGACACAGCGCAGGACCATTAGGAATGGCAGATGTCTTCACAGCACTATATTTCAGAGTGCTCAAGCACAACCCAAAAAAACCAGACTGGGACGAACGAGACAAAGTATTCTTATCAAATGGACACATATGTCCAGTATTGTACGCAACAATGGCCGAAGCAGGATATTTTCCAACAGATGAATTGCTAACATTAAGAAAGTTTGGAACAAGACTACAAGGACACCCACACAATCATGCATTACCTGGAATAGAAACATCATCAGGACCATTAGGACAAGGATTGTCAATAGCGATTGGCGCAGCACTCGCGGCAAAACTCAACAACAAAAAAAACCACATATATTGCTTAACCAGCGACGGAGAACATGACGAAGGACAAATCTGGGAAGCAATCATGTACGCAGGAGCAAATAAGCTAAACAATCTTACTGTTGTTACGGATCGCAATAACATACAAATCGACGGACACACAGAAGACATAATGCCCCTTGAGCCTTTGAGGGCAAAATACGAAGCATTCAACTGGCATGTCATAGAAACAGACGGACACAACATACACCACATCATAGACGCATTTGAAGAAGCAAAAGCAATATACGAAAAACCAACAATAATCATTGCGCACACAATCCCAGGAAAAGGAGTATCATACATGGAAAACGACTACGAATGGCACGGCAAGCCGCCAACACAAGACCAAGCAGTAATAGCACTAAAAGAATTAGCCAATGAAAGAAAACAAATAAAATGAACAAAACACCACACATAATAAAAGATTTAACAAAGCCAGACCAAGTGCCAACAAGAGACGGCTACGGAAAAGCACTTGTCGAATTAGGAAAAACAAATGCTGATGTAGTTGTTCTTTCAGGAGACCTAACAGAAAGCACGCGAACACAATGGTTCAAAGAACAATATCCAAAACGATTTTTTGAAATCGGCGTAGCAGAACAAAACATGATGGGCATAGCAACAGGACTGGCATTGTCAGGTAAGATTCCATTTGCAAGCTCGTACGCAGTATTTTGTCCAGGAAGAAACTGGGACCAATTAAGAGTAAGCGTGTGCTACAACAAAGCAAACGTAAAAATTGCAGGCGCACACGCAGGAATATCAGTAGGGCCAGACGGAGCAACACACCAAGCACTTGAAGACATAGCAATAACAAGAGCACTGCCAAATTTAATAGTAATAGTACCATGCGACGCAATAGAAGCACACAAAGCAACAATGTCTGCTGTAAAAATCAAAGGACCAGTTTATATACGCTTTGGAAGAGCAAAAACACCAGTAATAACAACAAAAGAAACACCATTCAAAACAGGAAAAGCAGAAACATACAAAGACGGCAGAGATGTTGCCATCATAGCATGCGGAATAATGGTCTACGAAGCATTACTTGCAGCAGAACATTTAGAAAAACAAGGAATAAACGCAATGGTAATAAACTGCCACACAATAAAACCAATAGACAAACAAACAATCATCGAAGCAGCAAAAAAAACAGGAGCAATAGTAACAGCAGAAGAACACCAAATACACGGCGGATTAGGAAGCGCAGTAGCAGAAGTAATAGCACAAAACTATCCAGTACCAATTAAAATTATAGGCGTCAATGACAGATTTGGCGAGTCAGGAGAACCGCAAGAATTATTAAAAGCATTCGGCTTAACTGCAAAAGACATAGCAGCAGCAGCACAAGCAATGACGCACAAAAAACAAGCATGTGAAGAACTACACGAGGTGGAACAAACCATGGCATTTGACAGAAGAAAACTAATAACAGACGTACACCCAGACGTCACATTCAAACTAAAGGGAGGAGGAATAATACGAAACATACCTCAGCTAAAAAGAGCAATGGCAAAAATGCAGCACGAAGAATTCAGCCATCATGTAAATGAACACAAAAATGACTTCAGCAGTTGGATAAAAGACATATACGGAGACCATCAGCTGGCAGACACGCTACAAAAACACACAGACAAAACCATCATTGAAAAAGAACTTGAAAAAGCACTAAGAGACGCATACATAAAACAAAAACTCAAAAGGAAATGAAACCAAAGAAAAAAGAAAAAAAAGGATGCCCAAAGTGCGGATACACAAAAATGGATTTACACGGCGGAGAATGTCCGATGTGCCAGCCATGCAACGAGTGTCGTGAAACAATAAAAAACTGCGTCTGCAAAGAAGGAGAATAAACTTTTCTTTCAAAAAGAAAAGTTTAATCAAAAGAAACTTCATAAGATTTTCTCTAAATTATAACGAACATCAGGAGGCCAAGAACCACTAACTATATGAGAAGCACCATCATCAACATTCATAAAAACATATTTGCACGAATGCGACCAATTTGCTTTTGGAGCCTCATCAATAAAACCTAAAAAATAAACTTTGTAAGGTGAAGGAACAGTTTTACCATCGTCTAATAATATCTTGGAGTCCATTACAATATCTGGAGAAAGAAAAACATCCCTTTCAAGAACACTTTGACATAAAGCAGCAGCAATATTTTCCAAAACACTTCTTGCACGCTCTCTTGTAATCACCATTTTTCATCATCCTTTGCCCTCACTGTTATAATTCTTTCATAATCAGGAGGGGGAATAACCTGCTCAAACCTGTACTTAATCATAGATTTAGGAGGAAGGTTAGAGTTAATAACCAAACGACAACCATCAAGGCTAATAAAAACATAACGACATGCGTGCGGCCAATGTTTTTCAGCAGAATCATCAATAAAACCAACAACAAATTTAGAATAAGGAGAAGTATAATATGTCCTATCAGTCTCAACACCCTTCAAGCAGTCATGCTTGCCCTTTGAACAACCAGCAGAATCATCACGACAAAAAGCAGTATCACGGTCAAGCCAGTCACTTGACAAATGCGCAGTTTTTGTTACAGCGCCATTAGAATCCTTCCAATCGCCAACAAGATTCTCAAGAATCTGTCGTGCATCGCCCCAAGATATTTTAGGCATGCGAGCAAATAACAGTAAATGGTTTTTAAATGTTGTGACAAAAAGTCACGTATAGTGACGGGGTTTAATAATCGGATATTGAAAGTTAAACCTCACGAATTTCCATTGGATACATTACAAGGAAATTCGTGATGGTGCTCAAGAAATGCCAATGTGTGCATCTATCGGCATTTCTTGACACTCCGTTAATATAGGAAAGGAGAATACATTCCGAAAATCAACCTCCTTTCCTATAAGACGCCAACAACATCTATTACATAGAAATACCATTCGTTGTTGTGCCAGAATCTTCTTATTTGTTTGCCTTCAAACCAAAAGTTTTAAATAGTATGTCTGAGATATACTATTATTTATGGCGAGTGCAAGCAAAGAAGAGAATGTGTTAAAGTTGATTTTGGAGAATAGTCCGTTAAAAGAATGGCATTTTGAAGAGATAGTTAAGCAAGCAAAAGTTACTAAAGCAGTGGCTAACAAATGGTTAAAAAAGTATGTTAAGGAAGGATTGTTGAAAAGAATAAAACAAAAAAATAAATTTCCGTATTTTACTGTCGGAAGTAATAATCCTGTTTATTACTCTTGGAAAAAATTGTGTGCTTTGGAGCAAATTTACAAGACTGGTTTGGTTCAAGAATTAATGGGTTTAAAGAATGCGCGGACAATTATTATTTTTGGCAGTCTTATTAAAGGTGATTGGTACAAAGATTCTGACATAGATGTTTTTGTGTATGGTTCTGATGAAGGTTTTAATAAAAAGATGTATGAATCTAAACTGAAAAGAAACATAGAATTGCACGTTTTTGAGAATGATGGAGAAATTCACGAAGTCAAAACAGGACTAATCAAAAATATTATAAATGGATATCTTGTTAAGGGGCAAATTCAAGATATAGCAGAGGTTGCTTGAGAATGAAAATAAATATTGACAATCTGAACGAAACATACAAACTGTGCATGAGTACTGGAAAGATCAAAGAAAAATCTGTTGATGTTGAACTGATTAAATCATTGAAGCTTGTTGCTGAGAAAGGTCTTGAATTCATAAAGAACAAATCAAAAGACATTCCCACAAATAGCACTGATTGGACTTTTGTTTTCAGAGATTATTACGAATCATTAAGAGGATTAATTGAAGCATATTTGTTGTTTGATGGAATTGAAGCAGACAATCATCAATGCAAAAATGCTTATTTGTGTTTCAAACATTCTGACTTAGAGCTTGATTGGGAATTTCTTGAAACAATACGATTGAAAAGAAACGCAATAAATTACAGAGGACAATTATTACAGTACGCAGACTGGAAAATTTTCAAAATGAAATTTGAGCTACATATCAATGCATTAAAAAAAGAAATTGAACAAAAATTAGACGATAACAAAGAATAATTTTTCAGACTTTCTTTACAATTGCTTGTCCAAATCTTGTCAATTCATACATTTTGTAAATCCTGTCTTTTGGGTTCAAGCATTTAACCAGTTTTTTGTTAATGAGTTCATTCTGGAATTTTTGTTTTAATTCTTCTTCACGGTCAACGATGGCTGTTTTTATAAACTACAAAGAACGACAAAAACAATACAGAAGTCAGGAACTAAAAAAAATCCTTCCAATCCCACATTTTTTTAGCAAGCTTTGATTTGTACTTGAACTTATCAATTTGTTTTTCAGCTTTCTTTTTGGCTTTCTGGTGAGCATCAAGGAATTTCAGCATTTTTTCAACAAGTAACAGTTTAAGCTCACCCGTTAATAATTTACCACTGCGATAGTCTGTCTCAATTCTTTTAAGCTCAACATCATTGTCCTCAAACAAAATTTTCAGCCACTGAAAAGAAACATCAACATCAGGATTGCCTCCTTTTGCACGATGCTCCTCAAGCGTTGCCTGCCCGCCAGAAAACGCGTACTTCATAATTTTTGGTTTCACATCAGCAGAATCATCATTTAAAAACACAGCATGCTGTTGTTCAGAAGTACTCATTTTGCCAGCAGTTCCTGTAAGTGGCGGCAGGAATTGTGAATGAATCTGAGCAGGCTTAGGAAAACCAAAACCTTCAGAAACATCACGAACAACACGCCAGTAAGGATCTTGGTCAATCGCAGCAGGAATCAAACAACGAGCTTTTTCAAAAAAACAAGGAACCATCTGCATAGCAGGATAAAAAATGTGGCCGATGTTTGTTTCATTCGTGAAGCCGAAAACTGCTTTGACTGTTGAGAAGGTTATTTTTTTTGCAATGCGGCAGGCAGGAGTGTACAAATTTTTCGCAAACTCCTTGTTCTGAAAAACAAATGTTTTTTCTGGGTCAAAACCCAGCGCAATAATGTCACAAATATTGTCCATCACCCATTTGTCTGCAGTTTCAAGAGTCATTCCTTTCTTTGCAAGAAACTTTTCCTCATCAGGAATCTGAATGTACAAGTTTGCGTGAAATGTGTCCTGAAACCATTTAGTGCACAAAAAAGGAGTCAAGTGACCAATGTGCATCGGACCAATAGGAGCTCTGCCTGTGTACAGAAAAAAATTTTTGCCCTGCTCATGCTCTTTTAATGCAGTATCCAAATCACGATGAGCAAAATAAAAATTTCTCTTCAGCATCGGATGAAGCCTGCCGTGCGATGAAAGTGTTTTCAACAAAGAATCATCTATTTTTCTGACACCAAATTCTTTAACTAATCTGTCATAATCAATGTTTCCTTTAACTTCCCAAGGAGTAATTTTAGATTCTTCAGGCATGAAAACAGTTCTATCATTAAGAGTTTAAATAGTTTTTCAGTACCGCGGCACAGAATTGTCAATCTCTCTTGACCAAACATCAATTCCACCTTTCAATGACTTTGCATTAAAACCTTTTGTTCGCAAAAATGCAGCAACCTTCTCACTCCGCATGCCATGATGACAATGCACAATAACTTCTTTTTGCTTGTCAAGTTCTTCATAACGCTGTTCAATCTCATCCATTGGAATCCAGAAAGAACCACTGATTGTTGCAATTTTACGTTCATCCTGAG
>CAYPAC010000056.1:3522-7554 GCA_964408615.1 uncultured Methanosarcinales archaeon | reverse complement strand
GAAAATGATTATGACAGCTCTGCAAGATATTCGCGTATGTGCCAAGAGCCACAAACACCAGAGCCAGATGCTCTTCCACATTACGATGGAGCAACACACGACGCATTTGCCAATCACCATTTCCTGTACGGCTGGAACAAAACATTGCCATTTGAAAATTTTGGAAGCCATGAACAAACAGATGATGAAACATCACACGCAGGAGACTTTGTCCACTGGATACGAACAACAGAAAACGGAGAGCGCATACAGTTCGATGCATATTTAATAAAACATCACGAACACCCAGTCATAAACAATAACGGGGTGATGCTGTTCAACGGCGTTATGTTTGCAGAAAAATACAAATTCTCAACATACCAAAAAATAAAAAATGTTCTTATGACGTTCAGACGAGTACTGCTTGCGCACGAAAGGCCATTCACAGACATGCGCATCCAACTGCCAACAGCAACTGAAATATTTGCATACAACCAAGAAACAGGCAAGCTTGAATGGATGCTTGAAGAAAGATAAAAACACTATTGCTTTAACTTCCTCGACTTCTTCATAATGATGCCAAACAAAGATTTGACAAAAACACTGTCAGAATAACCTTTTTTCTTCAACCACAAAATTCTTTTTTTAAGCATTTCTTTCTCTCTTTTAATGTTGCGAACAGGCAATCCGAGCTTACATTTTTCAACAAAAATATTTTCAACAAGCTGAAAACGCTTTGCAAGAATTATGATTAATTGCTTGTCAAGCTTGTCGATTTGTTTTCTAAGAGTTTTAATGCTCACAAGCAACAAGAAAGAAAAGGATTATATAAGCTTTTTCACGATAAATTATTCATATCTTAACGCATCAACTGGCTTTAGTTTTGAAAACAAGCTTGTCAAAAGTCAAGATTACAAGAATTTTGTCCCGCCTTGAAGCAAAAAATCTTGTTGTGAGGGAAAGATACGGATTGACAAATGTTGTGAAGATTAAAGAGAAACAATAGAATTATTGTTTAAAGATTTCAGATAGTGTAGAAATAACGTGGCTGAATGTTTCTTTGTTTAGTCTTGCAAAACTCTTGATGATTAAAGTTTTATCTATTTTCAAAATACTTTCAACTTTTATTGCGCTTTTTTCGTAGAGTACCCCTTCTTCGATGTCATCTGGAGTTATTATGATTGTATATTTTGATTGTTTGATTGTCGTTGTTAAACCGCAGAGAATAACATCATCACTTGTTTGATTAAACACATCGTTTGACAAAACTAATGCTGGGCGAACTTTTTGGCCCGTCTGATCAGAAAAGGGGAAAGGAACAAGAACAATTTCCCGTTGTTTTACAAATATTTTTTCCACACTGCCTCGTCTTTTGGGTTGTCCCAGATTTTTTTAAGTGACTGTTCAGCTAAAAGCATCCATCCGAGACGTTCTTTTTTTTCATCTTCATCAAAATAACGGGCAATTTCCTCTTCTTTCTTTAAAATAAGTGTTTCCCCTTTTTGAATAAGAAAAAGCTTAGAGCCAGATTTAATGTGCAATTCTTTTCTTACTCTTTCAGGAATAACAATCTGGCCTTTTGAAGATACATGAATTGTTTCTATCATATCTTACCAGTAAGAATGAGCTTACTTATAAATGTTTTTATTGTGCCATTACAAAATTGACGAAATAGCAAGTTTTAAATAATAGTTCTGTTTAGTGAAACTATTATGGCAAGTAAGGAAGAAAAAGTGCTTGAGCTGTTCTACAACGAATCATCAAAACACTGGCATTTTGAGCAGGTTTTGAATGCAGCAAAAGTGAGTAGGAGTAATGCATCTAAATGGCTTGCAAAACTCATAAAAGAAGGGCTGATTACACATTTTATTCCTAAAGGGAAAATGCCGTATTACCGTGGAAATGTTGATAGCCCTGCCTATCAAACTCGTAAGAAAATATACGCACTTAACAAACTCCAAGAGTCAGGATTTCTAAACCATTTGGCAACATTATCCGGAGCAAAAACAATTTTTTTATTCGGAAGCTTTTCAAGATGGGACTGGTACAAAGAAAGCGACATTGACTTGTTTATTTATGGAGATGACAATGCATTAGACGTTGCGACATACGAAACTAAGCTCAAGCGAGAAATTCAGGTCTTTACTGCAAATGACAAAAATGATTTACGACTATTTAGTTATGGACTTATCAAAAACATCATTAATGGGTACCGCATCAAGGGCAGAATTGAAGACATTATTCAGGTGAACTAACATCGCACAGCATAAAACCAGCAAAGAAGTGTTCGAATCCTGCGAAAACGACGGATACTACAAAGACCATGAGGTTCCTGAAAAAGAAGAAATCCAAACAATGCTGAACATCGGACTCTCAATACTACGACAAGCGCAAAGACTGATGCCAATTACGCCAAAAGAGGGTATTGACTGGACAGTAATTTACACGATGCATTATGATGCGTTCTACCAGTTCACCGACGCATTCCTTAGTTTCGACTGCATCAAAAGCAAAAACCACAAATGCCTCTTTGCATACCTCTGTGAGAAACATCCAGAACTTGAACTCGACTGGGGATTCCTTGAAGAAATACGGACAAAAAGAAACGGCGTACATTATTACGGAACACCCATCAGCTACACAGAGTGGAAAAAGAGAGAATTACAAATCAACCTCTACATCAACACGCTCCGCAAAGCACTCGAACAAAAACTTGAAAACAAAAATTAATCTCTTCCACTATACTTTTGCACTTTTTGTTGTATCAAATACCAACGCGCAATATTATCATAAATGCCGTTTTGAAGAATGATGCCGAAAGATTCTGAAGCAACAGCAATTGCGGGAAGTATTTTTGGAGCATCATCACACAAACAACCAGCGAATGCAGAAACACCAAACATCTTGGCATACATTCCTATAAAATGTGCCACTTGTGCAGTGAGAGGAAGTTGAGGATATTTAAAATGATTAGGAAAATTCGGCAAGGCATGATGTGCAAGTATCTTTACATGAGGCTTTAATGTTTGTGCTAAAGAATCAAGTGACATTTCATTCCACCAACTTTACTTTTATTCCTCTTTGTTTGTACAATGTTTGCATTGAAGGCTCAAGAATGCAGTGGCCAACGCCGACAGCAACTAATGAAGGCTTTGTTAAATAAGGAATTGAACGTTCTGCCAACCGCTGATTTCTGCGGGCAATAAATTTATCTTCAGACGGCATCAATGAATCACTACTAGTAAATTTGCGTAATTTGTCAGCATCGCCACGCACATAAACTTCACCAGTTTTCTGTATCCATGCTCTTAAACTGCCATATTTTTTGTCCAGCGAAAGAACGTGTCTCAATGCTTGAATACTATCTCCTGCGTCTTTTACTGCAATTATTTGTTCATCTGTAGTTTCAAGACCATAAACAGGAATTTTCTTTTTATCAGCAACATTATGAAAAATTTGGTCGACACTCTCAAAATAAGGATGGGCATTTTCAAACAAAAGATAAGGAACAAGACCTAAACTTGGCATTTCTTTCATTACCAAAAGAGGAACACGAGCAATTTTTTCCAATGCTTCTTGTTCATCTTTGTCAAGAAGGTCAAATAGTGATTTACAAGATGAACTATTTTTGTGCATTTTATCAGTGTAATCACCCGCTTCTTCAGCTGAAGACAGTGCACATTCAACAACAAGTTGTTCAACATTCTTTAATCGCTTCTCAATATCATCATTAAAACAATTCGGCGAGCAATGGTTCGTGCCAACAAGATAAGATTTAATTCCTTTATAGTCTAACTGCCGCACAAAAGGAAGTCTGCGTTGTCGTGGACTTTTAGTAAAAATATCATTCACAACCATCTTCAGTTCCTCTCAAAGACTGCACTATTTTTTCCACTTCATCTCTTTTTATGAAATCCAGTGTTCTTGGCAAATATTTCTGCATTGATTCGTGTGACAAATATCGTGAGATTATTCTGTGAGAATCAACAATGCCTTCACTTGTCTGCATTCCAAATCCTTTTATTCTTGAAACAGCATACACCATGCCTTTAA
>CAYPAC010000056.1:0-3512 GCA_964408615.1 uncultured Methanosarcinales archaeon | reverse complement strand
CAACAACATCTGACAAAACATTATTTTTGTTAAGCGCATAAACAATTCTGCACAAGCCATTAATACCATGACCGCTATCCTCAGGACACAATAAAGAATAACCAAGAGACATTTTGTTCACCTTTTCTAAAGCGTATACTTGAAACTGTATGTTGTTGTGATTTATAAACGTGGTGCTTTTAAAACAGAGCAATCTTTTGTAACAAAAACATAGAAAACCGTATATAGTACAATAATATCTATTATTGTATCATGACAGATTTGTATGAAACACTAATAGAAGAATGGAGTGTGAGAAGAAAAGATTAAGAACAAAAAATAAAATACAGCCCATTATTGTCATGGCTGCTTAATCAAAAATAAACAACCACCATTTTAACACCAACGTCTGCATGCATTAAAAGCTCTTATTGTTTCTTGTTTTCCTTGTTCTGTTTTTGTGTGATATGTTCGTAAAGCGATGATTTCAGCAACAACAGCAGACGTGTTAACGTCATTAATGCCGGCAATTGCATCCAAGTCTTCGTGAGTCATTTCTTTAAATCCTTGTGCAAGAGGAGTTCTTTCTGGTTTTGCCATTGCAGTTTGTTCATTTTTAGAATAATCTTCTTTCTTATGATAATAAAACACAGTGTAATCTTTTGGTTTTAGAAATATTTCATCTGAACCCATCATGCCAAAGCTAGACCAATATTTTTTTATGAATTTATACAAATCTGCCATATTCATTCATTCCTGCAGCCAGTCATACATAAACTGAACAGCATATACTGAAAAGAATTTGTCTTCTCCAGTATTTTCATTTGTGCGAATGTGCTGTGTGCTTCCATCAAAATCAGAAGCGACATAAGCATTAGTCCAGCGAGGAAGCCAAGCAGACTTTCTCTCAGCCATTTCATCAATAGTTCTTGAAACCTCAACCCCGTTTTGCAAAATTAAAGTCTGAATTCTTCCAACAAGACCAAAGTCATCATGCTTAACCATTGAGCCATCCTTCCTGAACAAATGTCCTTCTTCATCCTGAGTAAGTTTTTGAAGTTTTGTCATTTTTATCTACTCCTCCAAGGCTCTCGTAACTGCACAATCTGTTCGCAACGCTCTTCCAGTCTTTGGATGTCTGTTAACAATTCTTTTTGTATGTCAGCAGGAATTAATGTTTTCATGCGAGGAATGTCATTTTTTAATAGATTGTCCGCCCATGGTTATTGTAAAACTGCAGCTGTCGTGGCAACTTGGAATGTTATCCCTGCGTATGTTCTGATAAATTCTGCAACTTCTTTTGCAGTATAGAGATTGTTTGTTTCTTCAGTCATTTTGTTTCTCCTTGTTTTTCTTCTAACAACTTGTCAACTTTGTTGTGTAAGCTTCCAACGTAATTACTGCAACTTTCTGCGTTAAACATTCCTACTAAATCAGGCACAGCTGATCCTACGACGTACAATCCAAGGCCAACAGTAGCTTGAAGCACCCAATAATGCTTGTCATTTGCGCTATTAACAGCTGCAGATACTGCACTCAAAATACCTGCGTATTTCATAAAATTCGGTAGTACTGAGAGTGCACAAAACTCCTTAAAAGTAGGCCCTTGAGGTAATTGTGTACCAACTTGTTTCTTTACTCGCTCAACAAGATCCACTGAAGGTTTTATATCAAGAAGTCCTCTTTTTTCACGTTCTTGCGCTTCTTTAATAGCTTCTTCTGAAAAACCCAAACTTCTTAATTCATCATCATTTATTTTATTTTTTTGTGGATCAGTCATTTTTGTTCACTTTATTTATTAAACTCAACTTTGTACCAGACGCCATTGCTGTCTTTGTATTTTGCAACAATTAATTGTGGTTCATCCCTGAAAGGGAGTGTTATACCTTCAATTTCGAGTTTCCATCTTTGAGGCGGGTTTTCCGACTGGCCGAATAAGTCATACTTAAATTCTATTTGTTTATCTCGCAGTTCTTGCGCAACACTAAGAACTTTGTCTGCTATTTCTTCCACCTTCTTGGTTAAATCACCATTTCCAAATAGTTCTAAACTACTGATTTCTTTTATTTTCTTCATTTTCATCTTCCTCCAACAATGTCTTCTACATTTTTTCCGTCGATTTTTAAGTATGCTATTTGTCCATTTATTTCGTAAAACGTTTCTGGTTCTGCATTGCCAATGACGTTTGCTGTTTGAGGTGTTGTTTGTTTGAGCAACCAATTTATGTCGCCTCTTAAGTACTTAACATCGTCTCTTATCTCGAACACATTGCTTTCAATGCTCCCAGTCTTTTTTTGAATGTCTACTGCCGGACTGTAACCACATCTAAGACCACTGCCAATCCATGTGCCAACAATAACTGCAACTAAAGCACCTGGCCAAGAAAGTGTATACTTGTTTTTTACAGCACTGACTGTAGTTTTCCGCAGGTTATCAAACTGTTCTTTAAGTTCTCTGTCGTTCATTTTTCATTCACCCCTCTTTCCTCTATTGCCGCCGTATCTTGTTTCTGGGTTTTGTTTTTTCTTGACAAGAAGGTCATACCAATCAATTGCATTTCCTAACAACAATGCTCTTGATGGTTCTTGTGGTTCAGCTATGCCTACTGCTGTGAAAGAATAGTGTGTTTCTTTTTCGTCTCCAAAATAAAGACGTCTTCCATCTGGCAGGTAAACATTTTCTGCACACCACTTTTCAAAATCTATGGCTGTTGCTCGCCTGAATTCCATAACTTCTTGAGCAGACAAGAGCTTATAGCCTTGTTCTGCAACCATTTTTCTTAATTCATCTGGAGTTAACGCAGTAAATACTTTACACCCTGCTTTTTCCAGTAAATCCATTGTTTTTTTATCGAGACTTATTGAACGTTCTTCTTTTTTCATTTTCATCTACCTCTTCTTTCCAACCTTCATTTTTAGTGCTGAAAGCATTTCTGCACATCTATTGCGCAATGTTGTTTCAGTAATGCTTGCTACTTCGCTTATTTTTTTTTGCGTTATTTTTTCTTTGTTTTTCAAAGATGCAATATATATCGCTGTAGCTGCCAAACTGGTAGGATTTTTTCCAGACACAAGTGCAAGCTTGCTGTATTGTTTTAATAGACTGCCTGCATTGCTAAGTGTTGCATTGCTTACTCCTATTGCTGAACAAAACTTTGCCAAAAAGTCCATTGGTGTTGCAGCCATTGTTTTTAGTCTCAATGAACGCAAAAGTAGTTTGTAAGACTTGCCTAATGTTTTTAAGTCAATTTTTGATGCTTCTGATACTTCCTTCATTGATTTTGGCACTGTAAAAAGTTTGCACGCAATAAATAATGATGCGGCTACAAGACTGTCGCTTGCCCTTGCTTTAGTTAACCCTCTTTCTGCAGCTGCACGATAAATACCAGCTGCTTCTTTTTCAACAGAATCTGGCACTCCTAAATGTGAAGATACTGTTTTAAGGTTTGAAAATGCGTAATTAAGGTTTGCTTCCAAGCTTGAACTTGTCCACCTGTTTTTTTTCCTAATACGATTAATCTTTGACTTGTTGTT
>CAYPAC010000055.1:0-7880 GCA_964408615.1 uncultured Methanosarcinales archaeon | reverse complement strand
TCTTGTTTGTAGTTTGATTATCGTGAGTATAAGTGTTAGATTATTATTGGTGTTGACAGTAATGATGCTGAAGTTTCGCAAAAGATTGATGCATTTGCAGCAGAGCATGCTGGTCGTGTAAAGGTAACACGAAGAGGTAATAATGCTGGTTTTAAGCCGGGAAATCTTAACCACATGCTTAAGTTTTCTGATGGAGAGATTCTTGTCATTCTTGATTCAGATTTCCTTCCTGAAAAGGATTTCTTAAATCGTATTGTTGCTCCTTTCCAGCACAACAGTAATATTGGGGCAGTTCAGGCAAGGTGGAAGTTTATTAACCAGAACCAGAATTTAATTACTGTTCTTGGTTCTGTGATTGGTCTTGCATTCCATCATATTTATCTTCCTTTTATGAGAAAGCTTGGCGGAATTTCATTTTTGTGTGGTTCTGCTGAAGCTGTTAGAAAGTCTCATGTTGAACGGTTGGGTGGCTGGCAGCATGGTTCTTTGACTGAGGATATTGAATTTTCATTGCGCTTGTTGAATGATGGTCATGATGTTATTTATCTTGAGGATTATGAGTGTTGGTGTGAAGTTCCTCATGTTCCTAAGGATTTGTATCGTCAGCAAATGCGCTGGGCTTTTGGTGTTGTTTCTGCATTTTTACAGCATGCAGTAACCACTATTGCTAATCCTCGTTTGGGTGTGAGAAAAAAGTTGAGTGTGCAATTGCAGTGTATGGGTTATTTTTTTTCGACGTTGTTGTTCTGCATGTTTGTTACAGGTACGATTAGTTTTTTTTCAAATGCTCCTGCGCCTATTGATATTCCCAAGTTTTTGGCTGACATGGTGCAGAATATTATTTTCAGTTCTGGAATTATTTTTTCTTCTTTTGCGGCGTTGGTTAAAACAAGAAATAATAATTTGATTGGAAAAACTTTATTGTCCTCTTTTAGTTATGGCTTGATTGTGACTTACTTTGTTAATGTTGGTATTTTTAAGGCGATATTGGGCAAAAAAATGACTTGGTTTATGCTGAATAAGAATGGTAATGTTGCTACTCAATGAGCATTATTTCCAGTTTGTGTGAAATGTTGAATAAGCTTTTTAAAGAGTGTGATGTCGCTTTCTCTGTTATGGAGGAAAAGAAGGTTTCTACTGGTTCTGATATTTTAGACGGTTTGCTTGATGGCGGGTATGAAAATGATGCTATTACAACATTTTATGGTCCGGCTGGTGTTGGCAAGACTAATGTTGCTTTGCTTGCTGCTATTTCTGCTGTACAAAAGGGAAAAAAGGTTATTTTTATTGATACTGAAGGTGGTTTTTCTGTTGCGAGGCTGAAACAGCTTGTTTCTAATCATAAAAAGATTATTGAGAATGTTTTGTTTTTGAAGCCGACTAATTTTGCTGAACAGTGTAGGATGTTTGAAAAGCTTAAGTCTTTGGTAAATAATAAAATTGGATTGATTGTTGTTGATACTATTTCAATGCTTTATCGTCTTGAGCGTAAGTTTGGTGATGAGGGGCATGATTTTAACCGTGAGTTGGGGATGCAGATTGCTTGCTTGTCTGAAATTACGCGAAAAAAAAGCATTCCTATTGTTGTAATTAATCAGGTTTATACTGGTTTTGATACAGGTAAAATCTCAATGGTGGGTGGTGATATTCTTAAGTATGGTAGTAAGGTATTAATTGAATTGCAGTCTGGTAATAATGGTGTTAGGAAAGCTGTGTTGAGAAAGCATCGTTCTATTGCTGTTGACAAGGAAGTGTTGTTTAGAATTGTAGAAGATGGGTTTGAACGCTGTTAATTTTAATATCGACAATTCTGTTGATTAAAGCACATTGAACAGAATTGTCGTATTAGATAATTTTGGCTAAATTGTTGATATAATTACCAGAATTATCTATAATTTCTGAGTGAGCTTGCGAACTCGAAATTATTCTTCTGAAAAATCTTCAAGTGTGAATGGTGGTTCTGTTTCTGCTTGAATTATTTTTCTGTTTTTCAGATACTCTCGTGCGAGGATGTAAAAGAACAATCCTAATGATTTTTTGCCTTTGTTGTTGCACGGAACTACTAAGTCTATTTCATTTGATTGGTTGTTTGTGTCGCAGAGTGCTATTACTGGTATGCCTACTTGGAGTGCGTCTTTTATTGCATTTCTGTCAGGCCATGAATCTGTGACTAAAATTACTTTGACTTCCATGTAAGTGTCTAATTGCGGGTTTGTTAGTATTCCTGGCGGATATCTTCCTGCAAATACTTTTGTTCCTGTGTGTCTTCCGAATGCTTTTACTGCTTTCCACCCGTTTTCGCGTTTGCTCACAATAAGAATGTCTTGTGGTTCGTATTGTGATATCATGTTTGCCGCAACTCTTATGCGTGCATCAATTTTTTGTAGGTTTAATACCGAAAGTCCGTCTGGTCTTGTTTTGTAAATAAATGGCAGCATGTATTTTGTTCTGAATTTTGTGCCGATGTGTATTCCTGACTTTAAGTACATGTCTTGTGGTACTAAAAATTGTTGTGTTTCGTTGTTTGTCATTTTTGTTGCGCTGTTTTTTTTATAACCTCAAACAGCTTTTGTTCGTGCCTTAGCCAGCATGAACTGTTGGTTTTTTAGTGCTTTAGCGGATAATTGCTTATAAACTTGCCGTTTTTCCAAAAGAAAACGACAAGTGTTCAGAAACTAATGCCAATTAGTTACTGACACCTTTCACAGAATATTCTTTTATTATTTTGTATTCATATCCTGTTGAACTCAATTCGCTTTCTATGAGCTGAAATTCTTTAACAACGAATGTGAGTGGTTTTACTTTTGTTCCTTGTGCTTGTTTGTGAAATTCTTTTTTGTCAGTTATTGTTTTTATTCTGCCGAGTGTTATGTGTGGCACAAAATTTTTTTCTTTCTCAAAATATTTTTCAAGTGCTTTGTCTATTTTTTGTTGCAATTCAATAATGTCTTCATTAAGTTGTAGTCCTGTCCATAATACGCGTGCATTTTGCTCGTCTGGAAAAAATCCTATTCCTGATAGTTTTAGAGTGAATTGATTAAATGCGATTGTGGTTAGTTTTTGTTCTGTTTGTTTTGCTTTTGCAGGAGTAATGTCCCCTAAAAATTTTAGTGTCAGGTGTTGTTCTTGTGTGAAGGTTATTTTTCCTGTTTTTGTAAACTTTTGTTGTAATTCTTTCAGGTGTTTTTTAACTTCATTTGGGAGTTGTATTGCAATAAAAAATCTCATTTAGTACAAAGAGAAATAGTGATATTTAATGCTTGTGAAAAAAAATTAAAAAAATAAGAAAACAAAGAAGTGTTATTGTTGTTCTTCTGTTTCTTCGCCGAAGTCTTCGCTGTCTTGTGTTGGTTCTGGTACTTCTTCTGTAGTTTCTTCTGTTGTTTCTGCAGTATTTTCTTCAGTTGTTTCTTCAGTACTCTCTTCTGCAGGTGTTTCTCCAGCTTGACCTACGACTTCTGCAAAACCTACTTTGCGGAGGACTTTGGTCACTCGTATTTTTACTCTTTGTCCTTCTTTGACTCCTGGCACGAAAAGTACAAATCCGTTCTTTTTTGCTATGCCGTCGCCTTTTTCTCCGACTGCTTCTATGGTTACTTCTAATTCTTCACCAACTTTTACTGGTGCAAAGCTTCTTTGTGGCCCTCTGAATCCGCCACTGCCTCCGTATCCGCCACTATGGCCTCCGCCATATCCTCCACCTTCTCGTCTGTACATGTTCTATTTCACCTTCTATATAGTTTATTTGTGCTCTGCGCACGATTTTGCATATGTTAGTATGCAACGCCTTCTTTGGAATGTGCAGAGTATTTAAAGGTATGCCTAATAAAATATAAAATCAAATGTCTCTTATTCCTCCTTCTTCTACCATGAAGACTGCTTCTGCTTCTGGCATGTTTGGGCTGTCTACCATTTTTGCTACTCTGCTGCCTTTTTTGCCTCTGCGCAAGTAGATTCTGTAAGTACTGTTGTGTGCTACTATGTTGCCTCCTACTGCTTCGTTTGGGTCTCCAAAGAACGTGTCTGGTTTTGCCATGACTTGGTTTGTGACATATACTGCCAGATTGTGGTGGTCTGCAAGCTTCATTAATGCATGCATGTGTTTGTTGATTTTTTGTTGTCTGTCTGCTAGTGTGCCTCTGCCAAGATACTCTGCTCTGAAGTGTGCCATGAGAGAATCAACTATTAACAGCTTGACATTAAGTTCTTGTTTTTTTATTAAGTCTTCAATCTTTTCAGCGAGGAGCATTTGGTGGTCGCTGTTGAACGCTCTGGCTACTTTTATGTTTTTTAGTACTTCTTTGGTGTCAAGTTTTAGTGCTGTTGCCATTTGTACAATTCTTTCTGGCCTGAATGTGCCTTCTGTGTCTATAAATATTGTTACTCCTGCTGCTCCGCCTTTTTCTTGCGGTAGCTGCGCTCTTACAGATAATAAGTGTGCTATTTGGCTTTTTCCTGAGCCATATTGTCCGTATGCTTCTGTTACTGCTCCTGTTTCAAACCCTCCGCCTAATAGTTTGTCAAGTTCTTTGCTTCCTGTTGTTATTTTTATTATACGTTCTCGTCTTTTTAATAATTCATCACCACTCTCAAAACTCATTTCTAAATTTGCTCGTGCTATTGCAATTATTTTTTTGGCTGTTGCTTCTGATAGTTCTGTTGCGCCTACGATTTCTCCTGGTGTTGCTACGGCCACTGACATTAAGTCTGTGTATCCTGCTGCGTGAAGTTTTTCTAGTGACGCGGGTCCGACTCCTGGTAATTGTTCTACTGACTGAATTTTTTTTGGTGCACCCTTGCGGTGTCCTTCTGAATCCTGTTCAAATTGGACTGGTTGTTCGAGTTCTGGTTGTACGAGTTCTTGTTCCATTTTTTCATCCTCTTTTTGTTGTTTGTTTTGCACCATGCTGTTTGGTTTTGCTGCATGGTTTTTATTCTTTGCCATTTTTTTGAGCAAATAAATTAATAAAAAAAAAAAAATTATAATACTATTGCTTCTTCACCCCCTGTTTGTTCGCTTACATTGTTCATTATGAGGTATTTGTACGCCTCATCAATCATCAGAGACAATTTTGGCAAGTCGTGGACGCGCAGTGATGCTGTGCTGTTTTGCCAAGCTCCATTTTTTTTGTAGCTTCTTCCAAGGCTTACGCTGTGGTATTCTACAGCTTTTCCGTCTTTTTGTGTTGTATTTTTCCAAATAGAAATGCTCAGCGCGCCTGCTCTGAATTTTTTTTCAGGTCTCGTATTTTGTGTTTGGCTTTGTATATTTGGTTGTATGTTTTGTGTTTGTTGCATGTTGCACCTCTTGCTTTTCGCTTTTTGTTTCACGCCCTGTTTGGGGGAGGCGTTCTTGTCTTGTAGAATGGCTGCTTTAAATAGCCTGCGTGAGCGGTTGTCCAGTGTCCAATGGTGGTAAAATATTTAAATAAGGGGTGTATTTAGCGTGTGAAGGAGGTGGCAATTATGAAAAAACATATTTTTTTCACAAGCATGATTCTGGCTTTGCTTACATTTGAATGTTTTGCTTTGGCACAGGAAGTGAGTGATGATGCTCTGTCAGAAATCTCGCCTGTTGAAAAAGAAGTTAAAAAGACTTTGCCGTCAAAAAGTTTTGTCAGGCAAATTGGTTCAAGAAGTTATAGTGCACCTGGTATTAAAAAACAGGTTGCATTAGCCCAGACAGCAAAGGCATTTGCTCCTGGTCAAATGAAAAAGACTGCAGGGGTTGCATCTGCAAAGCTTTTTGCGCGCAAGCCAGGTGAAGCTGAAGCTCGTAAAAAACAGATTTTTGAGTCTCTTGCTAAAAAAGCAATGCCTCAAAAACGCAGGTTAACTAAAGCAGAATACAGAAAAAGTCCTTTGAAAGGAAAACACATCCCTCAAAGACCAAAATAGGCTGGTAAGTTTTATAAATAATTTTTTCTTTTTTTTATTTTGTCATCAGCAAATTTATATACCTTCTTAGCTTTAAAGTGGTAATGATTAAGAAATTGCTGCTCTGTTTTTTGTTTGTGTTTTTAGTAGCGTGCAGTCCTGAAATAAAGGTTAAGATTGTTCCGCGTTCTGCTGAGGAAATGGTTAAGGTTCAGATTATTTCTCCGCAGGAGGGTGAAGTTATTGATGGAAACAGTGTTCGTATTGTGTTTAAGGTGGAAAATTTTGAGCCAGGTGAAGCAGGCAACGCATTGCATGTTGTATTAAACAATGGTCCTCGTTTAAAGCATGACAGCACTGCGCCTTTGACGTTGTCTAGTCTTTCTGAAGGGCGTAATGTTTTGCGGGTTTTTCCTGTTAAGGGTTTGGGTGAGAGTGTCAGAGACAAGGATTCTTTTGTGGTTAGACAGTTTTATGTGAAAAAGAAGAATACTGAATTGCTCAATCCTAATCTTCCTATGTTGACGTATAATGAGCCTGCTGGTTTTTATCGTCCTGAAGAAGCAAATCGTTTGTTGCTTGATTTTTTGGTGCACAACGTCGTCTTGTCAAAGAATGGTTATCGTGTTCGTTATACTCTTGATGGTGTTTCTCGTGAATTGTTTACTGCACGCCCTATTTATTTGACAAATATTCCTTCTAGTGTTCATACTGTTGTGCTTGAGCTTGTTGACAAGAATGGCAATCTTGCTGAGGGTAATTTTATCCGCACTCAGCGTGATTTTGTTGTTCTAGAAGAAAAGAAGTGATTTCTAAGAAATCCTCTCTTCTTCTTGCTTGTTTTCTTCTTTCGGATCCGCAGGATTTACATCATTTGCAATAAACTCGAGTCTGTCAAAGAACGTGTTTTTCTTTACTCTGCCTGCTAATCTGAACTGTTCTCCTAATAGTGCTGTTTTGATTTCTTCAAAGAGGTCTGGTGTTTGTTTGTAGTTGAGAAAGTCTTGTTTTTGTTTGTTTAGTAATTTTTCTGCTTGGTTTCTGAAGAATACACATCTTATTGTATCTGTTCCGTCGTCTAAATAAACATTCATCACATAAGCTATATCTGGCAATGCTGTTGGATGTTCTTGACAGCTTATTTGGTTGTTTTCGTTTTTTATGCGTTTGTTGCACTGCGAGCATGTGTCAAAGAATGTTGGATTGAATGCTTGTACGATTGTTCCGAATATTTCTGCTTGTTCATCTTCTTTGAGTTCTTTTATTGGTTTTCTTGCTGGCCTGTTTGTTTTGACTTCGCCTATTGTTTCTCCTTGTGGATTTATTATTATTCTGCTTTGGTCATTTAGGTGTATTTCTGTTTGTCCTCTGTTTTCCCGCACAAGTGCTCCTGTTATTCTGACAATGTTTCCTTGTGTTAATTTGGAAAAGTTGTCTGTTTGTGCATTCCAGCAAACAACAGGTATTGTTCCTGTTTCGTCGCCTGCTATGAATCTTCCTACTTTGCCTGTTGTTTGGTCTGCTCGCATGAATTCTCTTACTTCGTAAATGTTTTGTACTTTGGCTAAAAATTCGATATTGCGCATTTCTGGATACAAATCTTTCACTTTGCCTGTGTTTTGTATTAGTTTTATTCCTAATTCATTTGCCACAATGTGTGCCGCGCCTTCTTTTGATATTAAGCCAGATAATTGTTGTAGTTTTGCTTGTATTTTTTGTTCTATTTGTTCTTCTGTCATTCCTGTTTGTTGCGTTAGTTTTGCAAGAATTTCTTGATATGGGATTTTTATCATGCTTTTGCGGAACTTTTCACATGTTTAAATAATTTTGTATTGTACAGGCGTCAGCTTAATAGCGAATCTCATAATATATTGAACTTTTGTGAGATTCGCTAGTGTCGGAAATGCACAATAATAATCTATGAATAGTGTGCATTTCCGAGCATGCTCAGAAATCGACACAAATGTTAACTATAATCGTCGATTTCTGACATATAGCAAATC
>CAYPAC010000054.1:1261-7927 GCA_964408615.1 uncultured Methanosarcinales archaeon | reverse complement strand
GGCAAAGCAACTGTTATAGTATACGAAATAATTAATAAATCAGCACGCAAAATATAGATAATTCTGGTGATTATGCCACTTATTTTGCCAGAATTATCTAATACGCCAATTCTGTTTAATGTGCTTTAATCAACAGAATTGTCGATACCAAAAAAACAGTAAGCATTTCTTTAAACACATTTCTTAAACTTTTGTGCATATTCACGCGCAAAAAAACGCAATTCCTGAGTGTTAAGATGACGCGGAACTATCATTACACCATTACCAGCACGAATTGGAGGCAAATAATTATGCGCAACTTCTGTAAATGCAGTTTCTGACAATACTTTTTTGCCATTCTCAGTCAATTCGTCAAATAACAAATCAGCAAGCTCATCAACACTATTTTTTAAATGCACTCTACCCTTCCAAAGATTTTCAAGAACATACTGGGTCTTTTCTTCATCAATAGAAGGACGAAAAACTTCCTCAGCATAAATCGCGTATTCTTGAGATACCATAAAAAATACCAAATAAAGAAAAAAAAAGAAGCGACTTATTCGTCGTCTTCTGGATTGCGCATCAGTCTGCTGAAGAACACAACAATGCCGATAACAATAAAGATTGCGAAGAGCACAACAAGGAAAATCTCAAGCGCACTTCGAATCTTGCTCAAAGAACTATCGCCACTGTTGTCAACAGTCTGTTGCGGAGGCTGTGCAGGAGGAGTTTGTTGAATCACTTCGACAATAACCTTCTGAGGCTCTTCTTTCTTGTCACAAGCATCATTCTTCAACACAGAAACTGTCTGACTTCTGTCATTAACCAAGCGCTTGCCGTTATCATAAGTTACTTCAACAGTAACACCATAATCACCAGCATCAACGCATTTAGGCAACTTCAAATAAAGATTGCCAGTTTCTTCAGACTTGTCAGAACGAATGCTGTCAATATATCTTGTTCCAGACACACCCAAAGCAGGCAGTGAAACACGAACCTTGACATCATCTTCAGTGCGGTCACCCAAGTTCTTCACGCGAACATTTGCAAGCAAAGGATCGCCAGAAACAACCTGATTGCCATGACCTGCAGAGAACAAGTTGACATCATCAACCCTCAACAAGTGTCTTTGTGCATCAAGGCGCAATTCGTAGTTTTGTATAATTGCGTCATGGTCACGGTCAGCAATTACAACTCTCAATTTGTAATTGTCAGCATCAGCATCGGCTGGCAAAACAATAGTCAAACGTTTTGTGTACGTTGTGTTTGGCTGAACGTCAAAAACAGGCGTTGCATCAAACACGCGTTCAACATCATTGTATTCATAACCAGAAACAAATGCCTCAACTTCGACATTAGACAAAGCTTCAGTTGCCGTAAGAACAACCTTAACTTCAAAAGGCTGGTCACGCTCAATACTTAATCTGTTTGTTGAGCCAAGCGTTACTAGCTGGTCATCAACCTCAACACTGTTAACAGCCACAGGCAAAGGCGCAGCGCTTACGACGCCAACCATTGCGAGAAGCACTAACAGCATACTTGTAATCATTTTTTTGTTCATTTTGTTGGTACCCCCAAAATGTTATTTGCAGTGTGCAAAATATAGTTTATATTTAAACCTTATGGTTTTTAATCATTGGAGAGGGGTGAAAAAATAACTTCAAATAATACCTCTTCCAGAATTAATCACCACAACAGTTTTTTGAGGATTGAGTTTTAGTTTTTTTAGTGCGGCGAAAACAACAGTGCTTGAAGGTTCTGAAGCAATAAAATGCTTGAATTCATCGTATGCAGTTTTTATTTCATCTTCAGACAGCTTAATCAATTGATGACCTTCATTCAACATTTGTTCAAACTCATTTTTGTAAGTAGGAAAAGGATTGGCGAGTTTGTCAGCAAACGAATGATTATTGTTTTTTGACGTTACTCCCATGAGTTTTATCTTACTTTTGTGCTTTTTAATACTATTATATAGAGAGACGAATGTGTTGCCGCTGCCGACAGACAGAATAATAATTGAAGGGTTAACAGTCATTATTTCATTAAATAATGATTCGTAAGCATCAAGAAAACCAGTGCAGACATCCCACACAACTTCATTAGGTTTTTCTCCTGCTAAGTTTATGAGTTCTTCTGAAGAAATCTTTTGTGACAAATCTTTTTCAACAACAATACTGCATTCTTTTAACTTTTTCTTTATAGAACTATTTGTTGTTTTGTTGATAACGTTAACAAGTCTGACGTTAGTACCTTCACAAAAATTTCCAAGACTATAACCAGCATTGCCAGAGGTTATAAGTACGAGTTTATCCACATTTGATTCAACAGCATTTTTTACAATAAACGAAGTCCGACGATCCTTAACCGTGCCAAAAGGATTTTTGCTTTCGTCTTTGATAAACAGATTAGGGAGATTAAATAACGTGCACAATTCTTTGATTTTGAGCAATGGTGTGTTGCCTACTTGGAGCATACAAACAACAAAATGGTTCTTCTTTAAGAATTTTGAGCAAGATCAGCAGTGATAATGTGAGTGTCAACTAATTTTTCTATTTTTGCCTAAACTTTTGCGTTTTCATATGTTAAGAGGGGCAATAAGTTTAGTAAAGTTGCCTTTTGCTATATAAAACGCAAAAGTCAACTTTGCGAAAGATTTAAATATCATTAAAATATCATTAAATCAATGAGCGAGATTGACGTCATTGCAAGAAAATGGGGGGATTCTGTAGCTATTATTTTACCGCACGAAATAATTGAAAAAGAGAGCATTAAAGTCAATGACAAAATTCATGTGTCAGTTAAAAAAGAAATAGACTTTTCAGATGTTTTTGGAAAGCTAAAAACAAAAAAGACCGCCCAACAATTAAAGGATGAAGGACGTAAAGGGTGGGAATAAACATGTATTTCTTTGATACCTACGCGCTTTACCAGATTGCAAAAGGTGCAGACAGTTACGCAATTTTTAAGGAACACACAACCATGAGTACGACAATAATGAACGCATACGAACTTTATTATATTCTTTTGAAAGAAGGCAATGAAACACTTGCAGAAAAATTCTTTGAAAAAATAGTCTCACACTGCATCACGCCAAATCCAGGTGATATCAAAGAAGCAGCAAAGTTTCGTTTAAGACATATTAAGAAAAAGTTATCTTACATCGATGCATTAGGATACGTTCTCGCAGTTAATCAAAGATTAGTATTTGTCACAGGTGATGATGCTTTTAAAGAAATTGAACACGTTAAGTTCATAAAATAAATATTTATTCATTCACGTACGTCGCAACAACAAAACCATCAACTAACTTTTCTATCTTAACAGGGCTTTCTTTTTCTTCAAACTCGCGTTCTACATAAATTGGTTTAGGACGACGTTCTCCAATACGATGCGTGAAATCCCACAATTCTGCTTTTAATTTCGCTTCAATTTCAAGATATTCTTCCTTGCCCTTGAAAACATACGCACGAATCCTGTTACCACGCTCAATATTAGGCCAACCATGAAATTCTAACATTCTAATCGGAGTGTTTGCAGTATTAACTTTAATCTCAGAATTCAAATGAGCTCCTGTGCTGTACGACGGAGAATGGCCGCCATACTGAAGTTCAGATTCGGGTGTAAACCTTCCTTCGTATGATGAACTTACAATACTTTCAACAGTACATTCAACAGGCACGATTAATTGTTCTTTGGGTTTTATGCTTGCAAGTAATTTTGCTTGCCGTTTTTCTTCTTTCTTTTTATAAGATTCTTCGAGTTTTTTTACAAATTTTCTTATTTCAAGCTGACTTTTAAGAATTGTATTCTCAACAGAATCAACATTTCTTTTTTTCTTTGCCATATTTTCGTGTTGACAGAGGTCATATAAAAACTTAACTATTTAAACACCCCTCATTTATCCACACGCTATGATACGACAGCCAATAGTGACAATAATGGGTCACGTGGACCATGGAAAAACCACAGTACTTGACAAAATTCGAGGAAGTGCAACTGCTGCAAAAGAAGCAGGAGGAATCACGCAAGCAATAGGTGCATCAATCATACCATTACAAACCATAAAAAAAATTTGTGGAGCATTACTTGAGAAATTAAAACTACAGTTTACAATCCCTGGATTACTTTTTATCGACACACCAGGACATGCAGCATTTGTCAATCTGAGAAAAAGAGGAGGCAACTTAGCAGATTTAGCAATTTTGGTTATTGCCATCAATGAGGGTTTGAAACCACAAACATTAGAGTGTGTTGACATACTAAAAACATACAAAACACCATTTGTTGTTGCGGTCACAAAAATAGATTTACTCGATGGATGGAAATCAGCAGAAGGGCAAGTTCTACAAACAATAAGCGCACAACAACAAAAGACACAACAATTATTTGAAACAAAAATGTACGAAATAGTCGGAAAAATGTACGAGCTCGGACTTGAAGCAGAAAGATTTGATCGCGTAAACGATTACACAAAACAAATAGCACTCGTGCCAGTATCAGCAAAAACAGGAGAAGGCATCCCAGAATTATTAATGGTCATAACAGGACTTGCACAAAAATATTTAGAAAAAAATCTTGAAATCAATGAAAAATCACCAGCAAAAGGAACAATACTTGAAATAAAAGAAGAAAAAGGAATAGGCACAGTTGCAGATGTCATAATCTACGACGGCACACTAAATGTGAATGACACCATTGTCGTCGGAACAATTGAAGAGCCGATAACAACAAAAGTAAAAGCAATACTGCTGCCAGCACCACTATCAGACACACGTGATGCAAAAACAAAATTTGCACATGAAAAAACAATAACCGCAGCAACAGGAGTTAGAATTGTTGCGCCAGAACTTGAAAAAACAACATCAGGAATGCCGTTCATAAACACAACAAAAAATGTTGAACAGGCAAAACAACAAATACAAAAAGAAGTTGAATCAGTAACGATGCAAACAGACCAAAAAGGAATCATCATAAAAGCAGATTCTTTAGGTTCTTTAGAAGCACTGCATTATTTATTAAAAGAAAAAAAAATACCCGTCAACAAAGCATCAGTAGGACCAATAACAAAAAAAGACATATCTGACGCAGAAGCAAACTCAGAAAAAGACCAATTAACAGCAGTTATACTGGCATTCAACATTCAGGCGCCAGAAAAAACACCAGAAACAATCAAAATAATATCACACAACGTCATTTACAAACTAATCGAAGACTACGAACAATGGACAACTGCAAAAAAACAAGCAATAGAAATGGGAAAATTAGATGTTTTAGTAAAGCCAGCAAAAATACAGCTGTTGAAAGGATATGTCTTCAGACAAAGCAATCCAGCAGTCGTTGGAGTAGAGATAATTGCAGGCACACTAAAAACAGGAACACAACTCATGAAACCAGACGGGCAACAATTAACAACAGTAAAAGACATACAACACGAACAAGAACACCTAAACCAAGCAGAACGAGGAAAAAAAGTCGCAATAGCACTGCCAAATGTTGTAATAGGACGACAGCTGAAAGAAGGAGACATTTTGTACTCAATAATTCCAGAATCACACTTTAAAATCTTTAAAGAACACAAACAATACTTATCACAAGACGAAAAAGAATTACTCAAAGAAATAGCAGAAATAATGAGAAAACAAAACCCAGTATGGGGAGTAACATGAAACAAATACATTTTTTGACAACAAAAGAATTAAAACCAATCTTATCATTACTCAAAGAACAATGGGGGTTCAGCGAGAAAATAGAGCACGCATTTATTCTAACAGACAAAGAAAGAATATTCATAGTCAACAGAGAAATAGGTGAAATAGACTTCAGCAAACTAAGAATAAACTCAATAGGACTATACTTTGGAGAATACAGAAACAATGAATTACGACTAAGCATTGAAGGCAGTCAAATAGTTGGAACTAAAGCAACAAAAAATGTTGTTGAGCTAAATAATGATGAACTAAAACAATGGCTGCGAGGAGAAGATTTAGAAAAAGAAAGTGATGCAACAGGATTTGTAATAATCAAACACGGCAATGATTATTTAGGATGCGGAAAAATCAAAGAAAGCAGACTATTGAATTTTGTGCCAAAAGCAAGAAGATTAATGAACATTGTAAGTTCTGAAGAATAAGTTTATAAACAAGCAACAACCTGCGTTTTTAGATGACACTTGATGACGCAATAGAATACCGCGAAGAAAAAAATACACGAGCAAGAGAAGAGAGTTTTAGAGCAGCACTTGAGTATCAACAGAATTATGAACGAAAAGTAAGAGAAGCAATAGAACACATCAAACATTATTTCAATTACGACAGCAAACAACCACAATTTGGCGTTGTTCTTGGTTCTGGACTAAATGATTTGGCAGATATAATTCAAAAAGAAGTGGTTATTCCATACAAGGAAATACCCAACTTTCCAGTACCAACAGTTTCAGGACACGAAGGCAACTTAATCATAGGAAAACTTGAAGGAGTTGATGTCATTGCACTCCAAGGAAGAAAACATTACTACGAAGTAGCAGACCAACCATTCAACACAGGAATGTTACAAATAATTTTTCCAGTACATGTCTTAGCAGAATTAGGCGTACAAAATTATTTTGTCACAAATGCAGCAGGAGGACTAAATTCAGGATATGACGTTGGCGATATAATGGTTATTAAGTCCCACATTAATCTCATACCA
>CAYPAC010000054.1:0-1251 GCA_964408615.1 uncultured Methanosarcinales archaeon | reverse complement strand
CAAGTGCTTTGTTAGGAAGACAACATGATTTCAAACGCCTTGACGGAACACCAACATGGAGATTTCAGCCAATGAACGGAGCGTACGATAAAGAATTAACAGAACTATTATACAGCGCAGCATTCAAAGCGCACTATGATACCGGGTATAGACCTAATAAAGGAGTTTATCTCGCAGTCACAGGACCAACATACGAAACAGAAGGAGAATGCATAGCATTCAGAGACGGATTCAAAACAGATGCAGTCGGAATGTCAACAACACCAGAAGTCATTGCAGCACGAAACAGAGGAATGAATGTTGCAGGATTTTCCTGCATTACTAATAAGATAGCAAAAGACGGAACAAATGCAACAAATCATGAAGAAGTAAAAAAAGTACTTGAATCAGAAAAAACAAGAAAAAGACTAACAGACACAGTGAAGAATTTTTTTAAGCTTTACTTGGAAGCACACAAATAATCATTCAATTTTTTCAATCTTATAGCAAATCGCATAAATTATAAAACAAAAATGTGCGATTTGCTATACTATTGAATCTTGCCAAGTTTTATTTATTACGCGATTCGATATTAACAACAACTTTTTGTTGCGGATTTCTCAACTTTTCAATTAATTCTCGCTTCAAGTGAATTGCAGCTTTTGTTGCACGAATGCCTAATGTTCTAACAGAATCAAACTCACCAATGCGAACAACAATTTCGCGCTCATCACAAAAATTTTTGTTAACAATTGCTTCAACAACATCAGAAACAAAGCCTGCGGAAATCGTGATTTTTATTCTTTCAAGATTGTGAACAAAATGCTTAAGAGATATTGCATCAAAATCAGCGTTTACTGCGATAATGCAGTCACCATCAAGACTCAAATCAGGGCTTTTTGTAAACTCTAAAGTAGTCTTGTGCATTGCGCGAACATTCGGATGGCCGGTTGCAGTAAACAAGTATTTCATTTTAGTTTTAAGAATAACCAACTTTTTAAGCTTTTGTCATTTTGATGGCAGAATGCAATTCATCAACGAAGAACAATGGCAGAAAGACATTGAAAAACTCGAACAGGAAACAAAACCTGCAACAAAAGAACAATTAAAAGAAATAATTCTGGAAACAATATACAAACTGATTCCAAAAGAAAAGTTTGGCATTTTTTTGTCAGGTGGAGTAGATTCTTCTTTTATTGCAATACTGTGCAAACAATTTAGAGGAGATTTTATCTGTCATTCATTCGGACTCACAGTCGAACCCGACTTACA
>CAYPAC010000053.1:0-7974 GCA_964408615.1 uncultured Methanosarcinales archaeon | reverse complement strand
AAGAGCAATATCTTCATCAACAGAACCATCGCAATCATTATCAACACCATCACAATCTTCATCAGTTCTTTTTGAATCGTCAGGAGTGCATGGTATTTCTTGTCCGTCAACACAATTCTGAACAGTTCTTTGACACTCACCTTTACCGCATGTTGTTGTTGCCCCATGATATACTGTGTTATCTCCGTCATCACAATCAGTATTATCAACAATGTATCCTGCTGGCGCAACACATTCTTCTTTTGAATCAGAAGGATTGCCAAAACCATCATTATCCGCATCACGATAAAACTTTTTCTTAAGGCAAGGCTGTTCTTCAGCAGGAGCAACACTGAACTTCTTTAACATCCAAGAACCACGACCACTGCCAGAATGCAGAGCACCATTAGGCTTAATCTTCACAGTTTTGCCGTCAACACCATTGCAGTCATACTCCAAAAATTCATTTGTACTGCGTAAAAACTTGCAAGCGTACACAACAACCGCATTTAAATCCTGACCATCAATTGAAGATAAAGGAATATTTGTAGATAGCTCATCATTTCGTGATACGCGAATCCAGCCAGTCCTGACAGGAAAATTCTGAGCATTAATATCAAAAGGCAGCCAAACACTTGAAGCACTATAAGGCGGACCTTGCTTCAAAACTTTAGCATCTGCATAAAAACCCTTTGACCAAACAACATCATAACCAGAAATAGTAACAACATCTCGACTAACAGAAACACCAACAGGAGTCGCGGCCCAAGCCAAACTATCATCAATAACCAAACCAGAAACACTATTCTCAAATGATAGAGTACCATCCATACCAGGAACAAAAGGAGGCGGTGGTAAAAACCAACCACCATACTCAACACACCCAGTAAGAAGAATCAAAACACTTAACAAAACATACTTGTTCATTGCATTTCCTCTTTTAATAGAACACCACACTTAAAATTATATAAACTTTTTGTTATTGGCACGAATTAGGATTGTATGACGAAGGGTTGTACAAACTAAAATCACCAAGAAATTCAGCACTCTGCTGTTGTGCATAAGCATCAGCATCAAGAACATACTGTGGAAAATCCTCATGTTTGTCACTCATGTTGTGTTTTCTTAACCAACGATGAGAGAGCTCATGCGGAAATGCAGGCAGAATATTCTTCCGCGTTGGATAAGACGTATCGCCTTCTTTTCCCCAAGAGCACAAAATTAAATCTTCCCAGGGGACATAAAGGCCTGCAGCACAACCTGTATAACTTGCATCTGATGCAAAACTTTTAATCCTTTCAGGAATAATCAATCGCAAACCACCAACAGATGCTTGTTCTCCAAGAAAAGCATGAAAATCAATTATGTATTTGTCAACAATACTGCCAATTTCAGCATGGTCTGCGCTATTAATCCATGAAGGCATTTGAACGCCAACACCTAAAAAAGTATTGTAATCAAGACGAAAAGGAGTGCGGCGTTTTTTTTTATCAGCACAGCCAACTAACAAAGACACAACACCAATACTGCACAATGCTTCCAATGAATTAATAAAAAATTCTCTGCGAGTAATCATTTAACTCCTTCTTATCAACTGCTCTCTTTCTTGCCCAACGCCAACATAAGTTATTGGTCTGTCAACAAGTGTTTCAAGCACTTCTATATAATGCCGTGCTTGTTTTGGTAAATCTTCAACACAACGAACCTTGCTGATATCTTTCTTCCAGCCCTCTACTGCCAAATAATGAGGGGTTATTGATGCAAAATCAACCACGTTTGCAGGAATGCTGTCATTAATTGTTTTAACAATTTTGTATGACGTTATGCTTTCTCTGACATCATACGAAGTGCAAGCAAGAATTTCATCAAGTCCAGACAACACATCAAGCTTAGTCAATGCAATTTCGTCAACACCATTAACTTGTACAGCATATTTTGCAGAAACACCATCGAACCAGCCGCAACGGCGAGGACGACCAGTAGTTGTGCCAAATTCTTTGCCTTTCTCACGCAAATAATTGCCAACACTCAACAATTGCTCTGTAGGAAAAGGACCTTCACCAACACGAGTTGTGTATGCTTTCATCACACCAATAACCTTCAGTTCTTTAGGACAAATTCCTGTGCCTGTATAAATTCCGCCAACACCTGTGCTTGAAGAAGTAACGTAAGGATATGTTCCATGGTCAATATCCAGCAAAGCACCCTGGCCGCCTTCAAACAAAATTTTTTTATTTGCATCAAGAAATTCTTGCAATAATTTACGCGTGTCAGTTATTAAAGAACCAACATAATGCTGGGTGTGAAGATTAAAATGATTTTTCCAATCATCACAAAAACGCAAACCTTTTCGATAAATCTTGTCGCGATAACAAGGGCCAATGCCTTTTTTTGTTGTCCCAATGCTTGTTTTTTGCTCTTCAGCAGCATCTTCATCTTTGTGTCTTTGCAAAACAACATGTGCTCTGTCGCTGACGTAAATTAATCCATAATTTTCAGCCAGCATAAAAATTTCCTGCGCAAGAGCATCAGGGTCAACAACCATGCCGTTAGCCAAAACACAAACTTTACCTGAACGAAGAACACCACTTGGAACTAAATGCAATGCAAATTTTGCGCCATTAACAACAACAGTGTGTCCTGCATTTGCGCCGCCGCAATAACGAACAACAACATCGTGTTCTGGACTTAAAGCATCAACAATCTTTCCTTTGCCTTCGTCACCCCATTGAACACCCATAACTGCAGTATGCTTGACCATGCAATTATTTCCAGATAAACAAGTCATTAAAATAGTTTTGCTTTTTTTTATCAAGTGAATACTCAACAATTTCCATAACGCTAATTGCTAATTCTTGCCCGTTAGCATCAAGCGCACTCAATCTTCTTTTAAAGTCGTCAAAATAATTTCTTCTAATCATAAATGCGCTTGCAAACAATTCATGTCCATTCTCATAAGGATGTCCTGCAGCTTCCATTAGGCAATACTCGCTGTCTTTAAACAAAAATAATGCTTTGCCATAAAAAATGTTCATCTGAAAGCAATACCACTCAAGCATGCATCGTTCGTATAAAAACAATGAATCATAAAGTTTGTGGCCAAACTCGTGTGTTAAAGCATCTCGCACTTCATTTGTTCCGTCAAATTCATTAATCAACCCAAAACCAAGAACAATGCCTTCTTTTGTTGCCCATGCATTGTCAGTTCCTCCTGCAGGAATTGGTTGTTCTGCAGAATTTATTGAATTATAAATAATGGAAACTGTATCAACGTGATATTCAGGAAGCACAATTCTGTTCAATGCCTGTAGTTCTCGAACAATAACCCAGTACCTGCCTGGATTTTTTTCAATATCCATAACTGCACGCTTGCATAGCTTAAGTTTTATTCCGTCGAGAACAATGTCTTCAAGACCAACTTCAAGAGCAACTTGTTTTTTAGAACGCTTGCCTGATTCATTTTCTGCAATAAATTCAATGCTGTTACTGCCGCTCTTTAAATACCTGTCAAGATAATTAACATGATAAATCATGTTTCCTGCATTATCACTCTCATGAGCAAAATAATGTTGTGATTACAGTAAAACATTATTCACCAACACTTCGTAAAAATTATTCTTTTCCGTTTAAAATGTCCACTCCAAATTTTTTCTCGTAAAAGAATTGTCTTTCAAATCTTCTTCTTCAAGAATTTTTATTAGTGGTTTTTGTTCAACTTTTTTAGGAACTGTTTCACAACCGCACAACACAGCTAATAGTCCTGCAATAGCTATCACACGCATAAAACCCCAGTAAGTGATAATTGCTTAAGAATGTTTTGTTCGCCAGCAAGACTTCTTTTTAGAACTGTTGGGGACCCTTTCAAAGACACTGCAGGGCCAAGTCTTCACGTGCTAATAAAATTGTTGGGCACGATTACATTGGTGCTTGCGCCGTTGTTTGTTTGAGAAAGAGATAAAAAAAGTGGCTCCGGCGGCCCCTTTTTGAATCCCCAGCATCCTTCCGCCTTCGCTTATCGTCAAGCCCTCTTTTGCTCGGGCGTTGACGTATTTGCTGCGACGGTAAACGTGTTTAGTTTTTGTTGTGTGTCGTATATTATTTTGATGTTATGGTGTTATTGTTGTTTGCGGATGTACGCGTTGGAGTGTTGGAGGTCTTTTTTTCCTGTGCTTTCGTGATGTTCGTATCCTGACCAGAATTCTCCTCTTGGATATCGCTTTCTGAAGTTGGGGTGTTTTTGGAAAATTCTTAAAGAAGCTCGTGATTTTAGCATCATCTCTGCTACTTCTATTGAGTATTTCTTTGGCACGTTTGTTGAAAAATGTACGTGGTTACCACCGTAACCAATTTCTCCGAATTCAAACTCCAAATGTTCAAATTCTTTCAAAAATTCCGCACTAGCGGAATTTTTGATAGTGAACATCACAATTGTTCTAACATTTGTATAGCATATTCATACAAGGCACCACTGAGCCAGTTTCTGTATCGTAGTATTCTTCTTACATTATCGACAAGGTCACTTTTTTCAATCTTGTGTTTCTTGAAAAGCAATAAAAGTAAATAAAAACTTGGTTTTGTTGCTACCTGAAGTTTTTCATGAGCAATCCTTGCGGCGTGAGCATCATCTGTTAATGCAATGCATTTTTGTTCCTTTGCCAAACAAAAAACACTGCATTCAGCTTTTTCAAGTTTGGTATCAACAATATTTAATGGTTTTTTGACAACAAATTTCTGGTTCAGTATCTGTTTTGCTTTCCTGCCGAGAAAATCGTCGTGTATGGCAAACTGCTTCAGCTCAGCGATAACGTCAGCAGTTGTCAGGAGATTGTGTTCTTGTACTATAACGTCAAAATATTCCGAGCAGGCAACAGAAAGAAAGGCACCGGTATCAACCACGAATTTCATGAATGACTTCCTCAACCCAGTGCTTTCCAAACTTTAAATCTTTAATTTCTTCTTCATTTAAAACTTTCTTAAGTTTAGTTTCGGAAAGTTCGCCTTTCAACCACAGTTCAGCTGCCAAGCGCTTAAGATGCTCTTTCTCCTCTTTTTCTTTAAGAAGCTTTTGAACAGCTTCTTTAATGAACTCAGTTCGCGTCTTGTACTCGTGTTCAGCTTCGTCATCTATCTTTCTGACTAGTTCCGGTTCAATCCTCAAACAAAATTGGGTTGTTTCAGCCATAGACAACGTATATACATTGGGATTTAAAAACCTTTCGCTGTTATTTCAAAACGCAACCAATCATTTTCTGAAGTATGGATAATTCGGTTGGTTATATGACATTTCAAACCGAATTATCCATTAGAGAATTCTGTGTTTTTGTCATACATCCCACAGAATTATCTATATTACCATGACTGAACTTTGAGATATTTTTTCTTTATGAGTGGTGCATAATCAGCGTCTCCTGACAGAAGAATGTCTGCTGTTGAGAATTTAGTCGTGGCAGCGACAAAAGCATCCAACATAGAAAGTCCATACGTCAATGAAACATGTGCGGCCTCACGTGCAATTATTTTATCTGGAATAACAATCTTGATCTTTTCTGATGATTCAACAATTTCAAAGAATTCATCTACTTTATCTTGTCGTGCACCTTGTTGCAGAAGTTTTTTTGTTGCTTCAGCAAAAACAGTCAGCGGAATTACCATAGCATCCTTGCCATCTTTGATACCAGTAAGAATTCGCTCGGCCTTCGGTTCATGGGCAAAGAGTCCAAGAAAATACCAAGTATCAACACAATACAGCATGATTATCAGTGCTCTAGTTTACGCTCTTCACGTACTTCTTCCCATGCTTTTCTCCAATCAAATTTCGGGAAAGTTTTAATTATCTCAAGTAGTTTTTCTTCAGGGGTTTTAACTTCCTTTTTTTTAAGAATGACATCTCCACCAAGAATGTGCGTAACAACAAATGTATCATCCTCTTTGAAATTATCCTCATCACGAATAATCTTAGGAATCGTGATCTGACCCTTCTTCCCCATCTTTACAACGTCTGTAAAAAATTTATGAATCTTCATTCAGTATATTAATATTTCAGAATTTATAAACTTTTCGGAAAATTAGTATTTTTCGGAATTCTAAAACAACCAAGCTACTATCAATGCAAGCAACATCATGCTTCCGAAATCACCAATTGCTGTTGTTAACGGAATTAAATAATTGTCCGGGTCGTGCTTTTTTTTGTAGACGTAAAACCCTCCAATTATGCTTACAAAAAATAAAATACTGACCAACGTAATTGTTATAATCATTGCAATAAAAATAATTTTTTGAATCATGATTTTGTCAAATGGAAATCCTTGAATCATTGAAATTCCGTATGCCAGCAAAGCAACATAAACTGAAGCAAAAACAGCTATTCCGATTGGCAAAAAAAACAAGTGATAAAGTTTTGGTTGATGCCACCAGTTTTTCTCATGCACTTCCTTCTTAAACAGCATTGTTGTAAAACGTGAAGCAATAATTGTGCCAAAACTGCCGATTAAGTCATTGAGAGCAGGAATCAAAATAATGATTGGTAATAACACAATATTTTTGTCAAACAATGCTTCCAAACCAATGCCGCCAAGGGTTGAAATCAATGAAGCGAAAATAATTATTGCTGTGCTTTCCTTAATAATATTCCAAAAATGATTGCGCATCAAACAATCACCACTGCAATAAATAATGAACCAACCATTACAATATCACCAAGCATTGTAACATAAGGTCCCATGATGTCATCAGGATCTAAGTTGTGTTTGAACAGCCAAAAAACAGCTCCTGTTATAAGCGGAAGCAGGATTATGCTTGAAATAATTCCCGCAAGAAGTGCAATTAGTATTATTGACGGATTGTAGATTCCAAAAAATAATTTTGCAGAAAAAAAAGCAACAATTCCAAGAACGACACTGCTTATAAGAGTAAGAAAAAATGATGCAAGAACATTATCATTAATAATTCTGCTGTGTTTTGACCAATGGCTCAAGCGATGCAAGTGAAGTGCTTCAGAAAGTCTTGCAGCAGCAGTTCCTGAAATGTTGCCCCGCATTGCAAGCAGGCCTGGTAAAAGAATAAATAATCCTGGCTGGGCAAGAATTTTGTGAATGAACAATGACAAACCAACACCTGCAATGACTGCGCCTGTTACTGCAACAAACTCTGCAAAAACAATTTCTTCTACTTCGTGTTTGGGATACATAACTGCCTCTTTTAGTGTGAAACAAACAAAAGAGGTTTATAATTGTTGGCTTTTGCGTTTTTATTGCAAAAGACAACTTTACTAAAATTTTGTCCTTCTATGTTATGTAAATTTGAAAGTTGCCACTTCGGGTTTCGCTTTGAGCTCAACCACGAAGCGTTCTCGCTACGCTCGGGCAACTTTCAAAATTCTTGGAAGAACGCGAACGCTCAGGTCTTCATCCACAGGTCTTTGGACGCAGTGGCTTTCGACCGAGCGTTCTTCCAAGTAAAAACACAAAAGTTTAGTAATTGTTTTCTTCGCCTTAAAGAATTCTCACACTATCTTAATAATAATTGCCTTTTCACTCGCGCGCCATCTGTTCAAGAAGTTTTCCAAGACGTTGCAATTCTTCTCCATAGAGTGTCCAGTCAGCATTGCGGAGTGCTTGTTGAGCTCGATCATACCGTTCTTTGGCTTGCTGGGCGAGGTTTTTTTCACTCACAACACGTTCTTCTTTTACTTCTCGTTTAGATGATGTTCTGCCAAAAATGGCTGTGAGTGCTTCATCTAAGGTAGCTTCCATTGCGATCTTGTTTTTGTGCGCAACAATCACTCGTTTAAGTTCAGGGATTTTTCCACCTTCTGCTTTAAGGTAAAGTGGCTGTACATAAATAAGCGATTCTTCAATCGGAATAACAAGCAGATTTCCGCGAATGACTTGAGAGCCACCTTGATCCCAGAGTGAGAGTTGCTTTGAAATTTCTGGATCTTGATTAATCCTGTTCATGATTTGCATTGGGCCAAAGACTAAGCTTTGTTTTGGGAAA
>CAYPAC010000052.1:0-7975 GCA_964408615.1 uncultured Methanosarcinales archaeon | reverse complement strand
ATCAAAACCAAAACCAGCAAAAATGTTGTCAAAAATATCATCAAAATCAAAACCAAAATTACTCGGATCAAAACCAAAACCCTGACTAAAATTAGCATCGGCAGTACCAAACTGGTCATAATGCTGACGCTTTTCAGCATTGCCCAACACAGCAGCAGCCTCATTAATCTCCTTAAACTTTTCAGATGCTTCAGAATCCTTGTTCACGTCAGGATGATACTGCTTTGCCAGCTTCTTATAAGCACGCTTAATATCATCCTGCGAAGCGTTCTTCTCCACCCCAAGAATCTTGTAATAATCCTTTGACATGCTTATTCAAAACGACCTTTTACTTTATGCTCATCCTTTGTTAAAATCTCGTGCAGTTCACGACGATAATCATCCTTCCTCACAGACCAGTGCGCAAAACGCGCAACAAGACTGCGAAACACAACTATCGTAACAAAACCAGCAACAATCCACAACAACGAAAACTCATCCATAACCACAGTAAAACACACTCCATTTATTTAGTTTGCGCTCAACACTTCAATTTCTGAACTATACATCGTCGCTCTGGCTGTGCGACGAAAGCACGGGTTGCTTGCTTCCGCTTGCTCACTTTCAACCCTCACGCATAGGGTTGATCGCTGCGTTAGTAATAGGGGATTTTCGTTCCACTACAATCCCCAATCACCTCTCGCTCGGCGTACCGCCTTGCTCACTTTTTCTTGGATTTATTTTCTTTTACAACTTCTGCATCAACAACATCATCTTTTGGTTTTTCAGCATGCTCATGAGGGCCTGCAGGATGCTGGGCGGCAGACTGCTTGTAAAGCTCGGTAGCTGCCTTTTGCATCACTTCAACAGCATCATCAAGCGCTTTCTTGATTTGAGCAACATCCTTGTCCTTTGGCTCAAGAAGCTTTTTCAGCTCGGAAAGCTTGTCATTCACAGACTTAATATCTGCTTCAGATACCTTGCCTTCCATGTCCTTCAACGTTTTTTCAGTTGTGTAAACAAACGTATCTGCCTGATTAACAACCTCAATTTCCTCACGGCGCTTTTTGTCAGTCTCTGCAAACTGCTCAGCATCCTTTCGCATACGCTCAACCTCAGCCTCATCAAGCTTATTTGGCGCAGTAATACGAATACTTTGTTCTTTTTTAGTTCCAAGGTCTTTTGCATTAACACTCAAAATTCCATTGGCATCAATATCAAACGTAACCTCAACCTGAGGAATGCCTCTCGGAGCAGGCGGAATGCCAATAAGGTCAAACTGACCAAGAATCTTATTGTCAACAAACATTGAACGCTCGCCCTGACCAACACGAATAGTAACAGCAGTCTGATTGTCAGCTGCAGTGCTGAACACCTGAGACTTTTTCACAGGAATAGTTGTGTTACGCTCAATAAGCTTAGTGAAAACGCCGCCAAGCGTTTCAATACCAAGACTCAAAGGAGTGACGTCAAGCAACAAAATATCCTTGACTTCGCCTGCAAGAACACCGCCCTGAATTGCAGCGCCCATTGCAACACATTCCATAGGGTCAACACCACGCTCAAGCTTCTTGCCAAACCATTCCTCAACAGCCTTCTGCACAATAGGCATGCGAGTAGGTCCTCCAACAAGAACAACTTTTGAAATATCTTTTGGTGAAAGTTTTGAATCACTCAACGCCTGATCAACAGACTTTTTACAACGCTTAACAAGCGGCTCAACAAGCTCTTCAACTTTTGCACGCGTCAAGTTCATAGTTAAGTGTTTTGGACCCTTGTCAGTTGCTGTAATAAAAGGCAGGTTAATATCTGTAGAGAGAACTGTTGACAATTCAATCTTTGCCTTTTCAGCAGATTCGCGAATGCGCTGCATTGCAACATTATCCTCATCCAAATCAATGCCAGTATCATCCTTGAATTTTTTGACAATGAAATTTATCACTGCATTATCCATGTCAGTGCCGCCAAGCTGAGTGTCTCCTGAAGTTGCCTTAACTTCAAAAACCCCGTCACCAAACTCCATGATGGTAACGTCCAAAGTTCCGCCGCCAAAATCAAAAACAAGAATGCGTTGTTCTTTACTTCCCTTGTCAAGACCATAAGCAAGCGAAGCAGCAGTTGGTTCATTTACAATTCTTACAACTTCCAAACCTGCAATCGTGCCAGCATCCTTTGTAGCCTGACGCTGATTGTCATCAAAATACGCAGGAACAGTAATAACAGCTTTGTAAATCTTTTCACCCAAAAAAGCCTCTGCATCACGCTTAATTTTTTGCAAAATAAATGCAGAAATCTGCTGTGGAGTATATTCTTTTCCAAAAATATTGTACTTAAAACTCGTACCCATCTTTCTTTTGGCGGCCATCACAGTGCCTTCAGGATTAGAAACAGCCTGACGCTTAGCAGGCTCGCCAACAAGAATCTGGCCATCCTTGCTAAAAGCAACAACTGACGGAAATGCTTTACCATACAAAGAAGCGCCCTCAGCACTCGGAACAATCTTAGGCTTGCCAGCTTCCAAAACAGAAGCCGCTGAATTTGAAGTCCCCAAATCAATACCAATAATTTTTGCCATCATACACCACCCTCCGGTTTGTGTTCATTTATTTTTGTTTTACTTATAATTACTTTAGCACATCTTAACGGACGATTGCCAAGAAGATAGCCCTTTTGAATCTCTTCAATAACTGTGTTCTCAGGACAATTATCATTTACAATGCAGGTTACAACTTCATGCACAAAAGGGTCAAATAATTTTCCTTTAGCATCAATTTGTTTAAGACCTTCTGTTGCAAGAATGTTGTTAAAACCCTGCGCAACCAATTCAATGCCTTTCATTACTGTTTCGTCAACATTTGCTTTTTTTAACTGTTCAACAGCCCGCTCAAAATCATCAACGACAATCAACAATTTCTTAATCAAATTTTCATTTGAAAACACAATCAATTCTTTGCGTTCCTTATCAACACGCTTAACAAAATTCTCAAACTCAGCCTGCAAACGCTTAAGCTGATTTGTGTAGTCCTCAATAACTACATCCTTCTGAACCAATTGTTCTTTCAAAACATTTGTTTCAGTTGTTTCTTTCTTGTTTTGTTGTGCCACTTCAACACACTTCCGTCGATTTAAGCTCGACAGAAATGCCTTAAATAGTAGCTTATATATAAACTTTGTGGTAGTTATGGAAAAGTTTATAAGTAACAGACAATTAGTTGATAAAAAAACAACTGGAGACAGAAACCATTTTCCGAGGAGGTAAACAAAAATGACAAAAGAACAAGAAAAAATACAGAAAGGCATAATTTACGTAAACGACGGAGAACCGTTTTTTGCACACGAACTAACAGTAAATTTCACGCCAACACAATTCATGCTCGACTTCAAATGCATAACCCCAAGAAGCGACCCAAGAACAAAAGACGGAGCATCATTCCTGCTCAAACACAATGTGGTAATGGTAGAACCCTGGCATGCAAAAAGAGTAGCAGAAGTACTGGGCGCAGTAGTCAAAAAATACGAAGAAGAATTCGGCACAATAAGCAAACCAAAAGCACTTGACAAAGCAGAGAAAAAACAAAAAAGCATAATGGCTGCGCAAAAAACAGTCAAGCAAGAAACACCAAACTATTTCGGATAATGGCATACTAATGGCATACATACACCAAAGAATAACCATAATACAAATACGAAAGCCACCACAGCGAACACTCAATGAAGAACTGCAATGGCTCGGAACATCATTAGGATTATTCACAGAAAGAGACAGAGACAAAAGCTGTTTTCGAATATTTCTTGAGCTTTTAAAAGCAGCAAAAAACAGGCAATTATTGTCAAGCGATGACTTAGCAGAAAAACTGCAGTTAAGCAGAGGAACAGTCGTACACCACTTACACAAATTAATCGACGCAGGCATTGTAGTTATTGAAGGAAAAAGATATCTCTTAAGACAAGAACATTTAGCAACACTTGTCGAAGAAATAAGAAAAGATTTAGCAAGAGCATGCGATGACATTATCAAAACAGCAAGAGAGATTGATGATGTGTTAAGGGTTTAGAACACCTTCAACAAATAATACAAGCCAACACTCACTAACAATGTAACAAAAGTAATACTGCCACCAACAATTTTTTCTTTAACACCACCAGAATAAAGCCAAGAAATAACTGAATCAGAAACATCAAGCTCGACAGCAACAGACTCTTCAGCAAAAACAAAAGAAGCAAAAAAAAGAATAAAACTAAAACTCATCACTGCCCAAATCATCAGCTTCATGCCCGCCACTTGTTTCTTCATCAAAATCCTCATCCTCTTCATTCAAGAACTGCTTAATATCATCCTCATCCTCTTCATAATGCTCACTCTTTTCATCCTCTTCTTCATCCTCACCCTTCTTTTTATGCTCTTCTTTATGCTCCTTCTTTTTTTTCGCCATTCCAAAAACCTCCTTTTTGAAACAGTTTTTACAACAAACGATTGTGGCTTCTGCGACTTGGGCGCGCCTTCTCAACACCCTTGCCCTTCCACAACAAACCACGCACACGACGGCCTGCAGACGTCAAACCACGATAAGCACGTCCACGATGCTTGCCAGACGAAAAACCAGCAAGCTGTAAATTTGAAGCAACAACAGGATGCTGAGGATCAAACATAATAACTTCAAACCAGTAATTCCTGCCATCCTTAGCAAGGTCATACGAGTTCAACACTTCACAATTAGGAAAAGCAAGATTGGCACGCTCCTCAGCAATAAGCTGATAATTCTTTCTCAACTCCATACGCTGACGAGAATTCTTAGGCATGCGGCCGCCTTTAATATCAGGACGCTTGTGTCCACCGCGCAAAACACGCTGTCTGACAACAAAAACCCCCTGCTTTGCCTTATAACCAAGCGCACGAGCACGATTTAATCTCGTCGGATAATCAAGCCTCAAAGTAGTAGGCTCACGACGCCAAGAAACCATACGCTGACGCCACAAATCCTTATTGTCACGTAACTGTTCAAAATTCTGCTGAACGTACTTATACATGCCCATTGTTACGCCATGAAAAAGATGGGGGTTTAAAAAGTTTGTTGTTTGCGCAATCAAATATACTGTATATTCACAAAACTATTATAATAGTACTCTAACAAAATATTGTGAACAACCCAATATGCATTGCGACAGGGAGCTACAACAAAGTATTTGGAGAAAAAGACATGCTTCAGAGAGATGCAATAGACTTATTCTCAAGACTGGATATTGACGGCATAGAACTGACACTTGGCAAAACTGACACTGCGCCGGCAATAAAAGAAGAACACAAAGAATACTTAAGAACACTAAAACAAGTTTCAATCCACGCACCATTCAAACTAATGTACGAAGACACGCCTGAAATAAGACAATTAATTGTAGACATAAATACACTGTATCACAGCATCAACGCAAAAAACATCGTCATCCACCCAAACCAAATTGATGACTACTGCTTATTTGCAGGCATGGCTTACTCGACAGAAAACCTAACGCCACGCGCAAAAACAACAATAGAAGATTATGCTGAAGTTCTTCAAAGATTTCCACAAGCAGGACTAACACTCGATGTTGGACACGCAATATCACACGGGCCGCAGGAGTTGGAACAATTAATCCAGCGATTTGGCAACAGAATTGTACAAATACACTTTCACGACTACAAAAATGGAGAAGACCATGTTCCATTCTGCCAAACAGACAATCCTGCAAAATATTCTGCTGTCAAACAATTTGGTGTGCCGGTTGTCATAGAACAAAATTTTCCAACACTCGACATGGAATGTCTAAAAAGAGAAATAGACTGCGTAAGAAACTATTTCAGCAAATAATTATTTTTTACTAAAATAATTTTCGCGTTCTGCTATGCGCGCTTCAAAATCAGATAATTGCTTTTCAAGATTTTTCTTTGCACGATATTCATTAAGATAAAAACGTCCTGCATACAAAAATGTTCCGATGCCAACAGCTATACCTAACACATTATTAACCTGGTGCGCAACAAACCCTGCCATTACAGGACCAAGCACCAAAGTAATCGGAGCATGAATATCAAGATTTTTTTTTCTCCCGTCAAAATCATCCCTTAATCTAATGTAACGACGAACATCCTCATCTGAAATAACATTGCTGATATCCTTGTCTGACATTATTTGTGTGAATACAGTGCTGTTTAAAATAATATCTGTAAAGAAAGATATATAATCTCAAAAAGAAATGCAACAAATATGCTTGCTGAATTAACACCTGAATTTGCTGTCAGAATGCTCTTGAGCGTGTTTTATTTTTTAACTGGCTCAATTAAATTATTTAGTTTAAGCGGATTTGCAAGAGTACTGCAGCACTATCATGTATTTCCAACAACACTTTGTGAATTTATCGCTTATTTATTGCCACCTTTAGAAATAACAATAGGGATATTATTATTCACTGAAAGCTATGCTCTCACAGTTATAACGATTGTAATATTACTACAACTCTTTCTCGTCTATTTTACGTTCGAAGCACTGCGAGAAAAAGGACACGTAAAAAATTCAGGCATATTGGGAGCAACATTTGATGTAAAATTATCATGGAAAATTGTAATGCTTAATGTTTTGTTATTAGTTGGGGCGGGATATTTGATGTTCTTAACGGGCCTGTGAGGATTCGAACCCCAGTTTACCGGTGGCTTCCTCGGGCGGCTTTCTGCCTACCTTTTTGATCAAACCTAAACCGAACAAGTTCGGTTAGGCACAGACAACATAGTTGTCTCGTGCTTTCTTAAAGTTTGGTCCGAAGCCGGTCGTACACTCGGCAAAGCAAAGCTTTTCCGAGTTGCTCAGAAACGGACGCCCCCGCCAGGATTTGAACCCGGATTTCGAGGTCCGAAGCCTCGCGTCCTATCCAAGTTAGACTACGGAGGCGCTATCTCTCTGAGCCGTTTCTGACATATCCCTGCTATACTACAGGCCCAAAGAAATGTAAATAAACAAACACAGCTTTTAAGCTTTTGTAAGTTTCAACAACACCAACTTATCCTAAACTTTTGCGTTTTACATAAGTTAAGAGAAACAATAAGTTTAGTAAAGTTGTCTTTTGCTATATAAACCTCAAAAGCCAACTTATCGCAACATTTATATATCCATTGATATAATATACTTATTGATATAATATGCCTGAACTTATGTATTTGCATAAAGAGAATGTTTTGCGTTTTCCTAGATTGGATACTGTTCTTATGGTGGAAAATTTCATAAAGACACATAACGGCGAGTTTAAGAAAATGAAATTATGGCAGTCTTTACCAAAAAAGATGATGTACCAAACTTTCTGCGTTATCATAGATTATTTGTTGGGTTCTGGAAAGATTTCTGTTGATGCTGAGAGCAAGATCGGGTGGATTTATTATCCTGAAAAAGCGCGAAAGTTTTATATGCGAACTGATTTAGCCAGAAAGAAATGAAGCTGCCTTTGCATATTCGTTTTGTGGATGAAAAATTAAAAGAAGCATTCTATAGGCACGGAAATTAATATTAGTATGTTATTTACTTAATTTCCGTGAATATAGTGGATGAAAATACATACCAAAATTAACTTCATCCACTATACAAATTAGAAAATGGTGACGATTCTGAACGCGAGCTTTTCAAAGTGATTAATCACGCAATGAATAATATTGAAGAGAATGCTTTTTGCGGCATTCAAATTCCCAAACGCTTGATTCCAAAGGAATACTGCCAAAAAATTGATGATGGTAACTTATGGAAATATGATCTGCCAAGAGGTTGGAGATTAATTTATACTATCACTAAAGAAGAAATCATTGTTGTGAGCATAGTTCTTGAGTGGCTCGACCATAAAGAGTACGAAAGAAGATTTAATTACTAATTGGTCCCCCCCAAACAAACAACACAATAAACAGACAATGCTTTTAAGCTTTGTTACAACCTAGACTTTCGCGGTTTCTCTTATAAAGACCTCTTCAAAGTAATTTATGCGT
>CAYPAC010000051.1:0-8026 GCA_964408615.1 uncultured Methanosarcinales archaeon | reverse complement strand
AAAGCAAAATCTATTCTAAGAATGGCCGACACCACGATAGAGATGATTAAAATGATTGACATTACAAAATTTAGTTCAAATGTCACAAAAGAGTATTATGATGTAATAAGAGAATTAATAAGTGTGATTTTGTTACTTGACGGCTACAAAACCTATGGAGAAGGAGCACATAAAAAACTAATAGAGTATCTACAAACTAAGAATGTGGAATTTAATGAGTACGAGATTTTGCTGATTAATGATCTAAGGATAACTCGTAACAAAGTGACTTATGATGGCTTTTTTGTGGAAAGAGATTATATTGAAAGAAAAATTAGAGATATTCGAAAGATTATATTTAAATTAAAAGACATAATAAAGAAGAAACTCTCATCAAGGTTGCACTAAAACGTGTGGTGTTAGTTGAGAGCAGTTTCCGACATATAAATTAGAAACCTTAATATTCTTGTAATTCTCACCCTTATTTTATGTGGTCTTCAATAGCGTTAGTATTAATCCTGATGTTAGTTGTATTATTGGTATTAGCAGTTTTTCTACCTTTGCTTGTTGAATTTTTGTTGAACGGAATTTTGCTGTATTTGGTTTGTTTGCGTTCATGGGTTGAGATTAAAAAAAAGCATTTGGAAAAAGAATATGCTGTTGCTGCAGTCCTTTCTTTGCTCGCTTTGTTTTCATGGGGTAATCAGTTTCCTTTGTGGTTGATAACAACATTTCTTGTCCAGACATTTGTTTTGTCGTATGTTGTCAGATTTTTTGAGGGATTATTAAAACCTGAGAAGAAACGCAGGCATTAGCCTAAATCTTTCTCTATCTTTTTCAAAGCAGCATCAAGCCCCAAGAACAAATTTTTGTCTTGTATTTCTGCTGTGTAGCTTGCATTTGTTGTTACGAGCACGCCAGTCAATGATACCCCTGCATCATGTTTTGTTATTGTTATCGACAATTTTTCTACTGGCATTTTGTTTGAGAATTGTCTTGCGTAATTGCCGACAAGTTTTTTTAGAACAATTAATGTTGCTGGGTCTAAAGCACTGACTCCGTTAAGCTCTATGTTTCCACCCAACTGCAGGATATCACCCATTCCTGATTTAAGGATAACAGTGGTTGCATTATTTAAACATATCGACGAAAACGTGTCTTAAGTGTTACTACTTAAGAAAAGCAAAATTCTGGATGAACATCGCAGAATGTTTTGGCTTGTAGAAAAACGCAGAAAATAATACAAATTAAACATGCTTGTTTTGCAATGCTGCCTTTATTTTCGTGCTTTTGTAAACATCCTCTTTGTACGGCTTTAATCTGACAATTTTTGCAGTTATTTTTCTTTTCCTTAATTCTTTTTCAAGCTTGTCTGTGAATGCTTTTTGGTCGTAGCCTAAACAAATAATGTCTGGTTGGTGTTCTTCAATTATTTTGTATTTGTCGTCTTTGTTTCCGAGGACTGCTTTGTCGACAAATGGCGCTTTTTGAACCACAGTCAATCTTGTTTGTTCGTCATACATTGTTTTGTGTTTCTTGACTTCTTCAACTGTGCTGTCTCGTGCAACAACAACAATTAAATAATCTCCATGTTTTTTTGCTTCTTCAAAAAGTTTGAAATGTCCTTTGTGCAAAACGTCAAACGTTCCGAAGACCATTACTGTTTTCATAGTTTGTTTAAGTTCAGCAGATTTAAAAACCTGCGTTTTAAACTCAACAGTATGGCGACAATTCTCGTAACAGGCGGAGCTGGATTTATTGGCAGTCATTTGTGCGATGCTTTGATCAAACAGAATGACTCAGTTATTTGTGTTGATAACTTGTTCACTGGCAGAAAAGAAAATATTCTGCACTTAATGAACAATCCTTTGTTTGAATTTGTTGAGCACGACATTATTACTCCTTTTTTTGCAAATAAAAAGATTGACCAGATTTACAACTTAGCTTGTCCTGCTTCTCCTATTCATTATCAGTTTAATGCAATAAGAACTATTAAAGCAAATACTTTGGGTGTTATCAACATGCTCGGGTTGGCAAAAAAGCACGATGCAAGGATTTTACAGGCTTCAACTTCTGAAGTTTACGGTGACCCTCTTGTTCATCCTCAGCCGGAATCGTATTTTGGCAACGTAAATAGCGTCGGAATCCGCAGTTGCTACGACGAAGGGAAGCGCGTTGCTGAATCTTTGTTCTTCGAGTATAACAAACAACACAAACTTGACATCCGGATTGCACGCATCTTTAACACATACGGTCCGCGCATGTCAAAAAATGATGGCAGGGTTGTTTCTAATTTTATCGTACAGGCGTTGGAGAACAAAAACGTCACAGTTTACGGAACTGGTTCGCAAACACGTTCTTTTTGTTTTGTTTCAGACCTTGTTGAGGGATTAATAAAACTAATGAATTCTGATGTTTCTGTTCCGGTAAATCTTGGCAATCCTGAAGAGTACACCGTGCTGGATTTTGCCAAAAAGATTATTTCTTTGTCTGGTTCATCTTCTGGAATAGAATTTCATCCTCTCCCTAAAGATGATCCTTGCAAAAGAAGGCCGGATATTGCGAGAGCAAATAAATTGCTAAACTGGAGTCCAAAAATCTCTGTTGATGATGGATTAAAACAAACAATTGAGTATTTCAAAGATGTCACGAAACGCAGATAAATATACAACAAAGCGCTTCGTGAGCACCTCACGAATTTCCTTGAGTGTGCAACTAACGGAAATTCGAGCGGTTTACAATGATTTCAGTTGTTCGTACCCAACAATTTCGTCAAGAGGTTGTGTTGTGTAACACGGGCAGTTTTTGCCGTCAATAATTTTAATGCTTGGAACAATGACTAATTGTTGTTTTCCGCCATCAATCATTGGGTGGTTGTAAATGCCTTTAACTGCTGCCCAAAACCTGTCGCATTGTTCTTGTCCATACCATATTTTTTTTGTTTCTATTTCTGCTATTTCAACAATCGGCGCTGTTCGCAAATCATCAATTTTTGGCAGTTTTTTTATGTCGTCAATGCTCATGATAAAATGAATGAGAAGCGCAGTATTTTTAAATGTGACGATTTTAAAGCACTAAATCCAAATTTTTTGAGTGAGCTTATGAACTCAAAAATTTGCCTCTGTAGCATAGTAGCTATTGCGTCACCTTGGTAACAAAGCTAATTAGGTGAAGGTCGCGAGTGCAACTCTCGCCAGAGGCTTCATCACTTTTTATATACTTCTTTTAAATAGATTTTTCTTTTTTGGCTTTTTGAAGTCGTTTAACAAATTCTTCTTTTAAAGGCAGTTCATCAACAGGATGCCAGTCTATTTTGTCGCAGAACTCCCACTCTTCATCAGTTATCTTTCCTGTTTTAATGTAGTTTTCAGAAATTAATTTCTTGAATGCTTCTTCTCTTGCGACATCGCTCCAGTTTATCCAAGATAATTCTTTAAGTTCGCCTTTCAAATCTTCAGATATCGAAAGTGTTAGTGATGCCATTATAATTTTCCCGCTCTTCGCAATTCTTCAAATTTCTTGAATTCTTTTACACGAACTTCAAATCTTTGTCGTAAATATTCTGCCCAATTTATATCTGGATGTTCATCCATTTTTTTCTTTAAATCATTTGGAATTGAAACAGTGAAAGTTGTCATTTTGTTTATTCACCATATTTAATGTTAATACTAAAATTGGTGTGTGTATTTAAATGTTTTTATTCTTTGATTTGTTTCAACTTTTTTCTAAACGAGAGATCAACAAGTTTATAAAGAACTGAAAGTATTGAATTTTTATGAGAACGGATGATTTAGTGGCAAGATTAATACAATATGATTTAGTTCTTGATAATTTAATAAAAGTTGAAGAAGAATTAAGCGAGCAAGAAAGTTTGCCCGGTTCGTTAGCTTGTGAAAACAGAGCATCTGCTTATCGTTCAGCAAGAGAAAACTTGCGCTCGATGTTTTCAGAAATTAGTAAACTTGAATCCGCAAAAGAAGTTTATCAAGAAGCACGAAAATTAGTGGATACTCAGTATCAGGATGAATTCTTAAAATTTGTAGGAACAGGAGAAGCAAGCGAAGCATTTTTAAAATATCTTGAGACAAATGTAGACGCGCAAAAAGCAGTTGATATTGTTTTTGAAACACAAGCTAAAGCATTCGAGGATCTTGTTAGAAACCTAAAGAAACAGTAAAATATTTTATTCTCTGACAGCCCAATACTTCCATCTGCATTCTTTGTCGTACCACGAATGAAATTTTAAGTGTATTCTGCCTTTGAAGTATATTTCTAATAAATGGTTGTCAAGAACGTGTCTGAGAAATGAGCGTCGTGGTTCTGGTAGTTTTGGATCGTATGGGTCTTCACCGGTGCTTAGCATTACAAGTCGGTCAATTCCATTAATTTGTTCAACTCGTTCATACGCTAACGAAAATGCCCCTCTTATATCATCCTCGCCATAATCTTTCAATGGAAAATTAAACACTTCTTTTGAGTCGATAAGAAAATGCAGTCCTGATTTGTTTTTTTTGAAGTCTAATTTTTTGCCGGCAAGCTTTTCATTAACTTTTACTGTTCCTCCTGATGAGCCCACTAATCTGATAAAAAGTTGTTCTGCTTCATAATTGTTTAAACACAATCGAAGATTTTTGAAGTCCAGTTTTTGTCGTAGGAAGTATTGTTCCATAAAAATTACTTCTTTTTTGTTTCAAGCTCTTCTTTTATTTTTTGAATTTGTTTTTTTAATTTAGGGACATCCTTCTTTATAATGTCCCACACAATATCAATGTCAACGGTAAAATACGCGTGAATCATTATATCTCTGGCGCCAGCCATTTTTTTCCACGCCACAACGGGATAAGCTTGTTTTAGTTTAGATGAAAGATTCTTGACAGCTTCACCCATAACCTCAATTCTTCTTATGTTAGCATCTCTCAAGTCTTTTGATTCTTCAAATTCTTTTTTGGATTTGTTTTTGACAGAATTCTCAACATCTGCAATTGCATCTAAAATATGTTTTATGTATGACACATCATTATGTTCAGTCATAATAGTCTAACCTCGTCACGTAAAATATACTCTTTAAGATATGGATGAATTGATTTGTAAGTGAGCAAATCAACCTTTTTTTTTAGTTTCTCTTCCAGTTCTATTTGAAGTCCTGCGAACTCCAGCCCCATATGTTTAGTTGGTTGTATAAGTATGTCAATATCGCTTTTCTTTTTTTGCTCTCCTCTCGCATAACTACCAAATATTCCTGCTTTTTTAATTTTGTATTTTTTCAGCACTCTAATTACCTTTGTCTTGATTTTGTTGAACTCTGCGTCTTTTGATTTCATCAACAAAGAAATAGTGAAGAGATTATTTAAAGTTTTCTTCAACACTACGCCCAACCAAAAGAAAGCATCAGACTAACGCAACAAATGATAGACCAAAAAATCTGCATTGACGAATTCATTCACTTACGCGGCAAAAAACAAATGCAAATCCTTGAATTCACACCAGAATAAAAAAAGATTTGTACAAAAAGTTCTTTATGGCAACCCTGAGAAACAAAACTTCCAGAGCGGAATCCAATAAATATCTTGTTTATGGCGTGAGCGAGATTTGAACTCGCGACCTCGTCGTTATGAGCGACGCGCTCTAGCCAGGCTAAGCTACCACGCCAACGAACAGCAAAAGAAGTGAGTATAAAAAGTTAATTATCTCTAACTTGTTGTGTTCAAGAAATATTCTTTCTCCTGTGCAGTCATTCCCCAGCTTGCTTCAACAGAATTCCTAATGAGTTTATTAACAAAATCATTGCCGTACAATTTTCCTAAATGATAAAGGTTGTGGACTAAGTCTCCATTGGGTATCATTGCCGGATCATCTGGGTTTATTGTTATCAAAACTCCTGCTGTGACAAGTTCGTCAAGGTGAAGATCTTCAATATTTGTACCAAAAAAGAAATTATTGCAGACTGGGTTTGATTCAATGCGGATTTTTTTTGTTCTTATTGTTGCAATCAGTCCTTTGTCTTTGTGTAAATGTATTGCATGCCCTAATCCGTCTGCACGTAAAAGATAAACTGATGCTGCAATGTTGTGCAGGTTTGTTTGTTCGTCGCACATTTCTCCTGCATGCACTGTTCTTTTGAGCGGCGTGTCAAATGTTTGTTTGAACGCAGGATAGTGTTTTTCTGGTGGGTTGCCGCGTTCTTCGCATGCCAAATCAATGCCTACAATTTTTGTTGGAAATTTTTTTTCGCAGTTGATTACTGCATCAGCAATCTTTACTCCTGTTTCTGTATCGACTTCTCTGCCAATTGAAATGATTAAGCGCACGTCAACATCTGTTTCTGTTTTGCCTTGTTCAAATCCTTCAACAGCATACGCAATGACTTGTTCTATGTTTAATCCTTTGAACGTGTGGTATTGTGGTGCAAAGCGTGTTTCTGCGTATGGCGCGTTTTGTGATTTTAGATATTTGCAGTGCGCAACTGCTGTCGCAATAAGGTCTTCTTTTGTTTGCATGAATCTTGTTGCAACGCTGAATACGTCAATAATATTGTACATACGAAGATTTTGCATGAAGCACTGCAATTCTTGTGCGTTGTGAACAATGCGTTTGTCTGGCGTGTCATATTCTATTTTTGTGCCGTTAATGTCCTGTTCTGGCAGAAGAATGTCTGTACTGCGTGTTTGTACCATTGAAAACAAGTCTTCTGCAGGTATTGAGCCATCCCAGTGAATGTGCAGTGGAAACACTTTTTTCTTCTTCAATTGTTCAAGATATTGTGTTTCTAATTTTGCAGGTGTTTTCATTTCAGAGTTCTTTTCTTATTCTTTCTGCTACTGTTTTCATTTGTCCTTCTTGGTATTTTTGTTGCGGCCAGTGTTTTAGTCCGTCGTTGGTGAATCGCGGTATGATGTGGTAGTGTGTATGGAATACTATTTGTCCTGCTGCTTTTTCGGTGTTGACTCCTAAATTAAATCCTTCTGCGCTTACTGCTTTCATGATTGCAGGTGCTGTTTTTTTGACTACTTCCATCATGTAGCATGCAAGTTCTGTTGGTGTGTCTGTGAGTGTTGCGTGGTGTTCTTTCGGAACAACTAATGAGTGTCCGGGATGTACTGGTGCTATGTCTAAGAATACTATTGTTTTGTCATCTTCGTAAATTATGTCTGCTGGTATTTCTTTTTTCACGATTTTGCAGAATATGCAGTCATTCATTTTTCCAAGAATTGTTCTAATTCCTCAAGGTTTTGTATTTTATTCTCGTATTCTCTTTTGTTTTTTCTGTCTACTAATACTGCTTTGATTTCTGCTTTTTCTGCTCCGAGCATGTCTGTTTCTATGCTGTCGCCGACAATGATTGCTTCTGTTTTTTTGACTTTTAATTCTTTTAATGCTGTTTCATAGAATTCTGGATTTGTTTTTAGTGTTCCTGTTTCGTACGAAAAAACAAATGCGTCAAAATATTTTGCTACATCCAGTCGTTCGATTACTTGCTGTATGAGTGCATCTGTGTTTGATACTAGTGCCAGTTTGTATCCTTTTTTTTTCAGTTCTTCAAGTACTTTTGTTGTTTCTGGATAAAGTTTTGCAAGCATTCTGTTTTTGTTCCACAAACCAATTAGCTTGTCTATGATGAATGATTTTACCGGAATGTTTAGTGCTTCACAGACTGCTGTGAATCCTTCTTTTTGTTCGTCAAATTTTTTTGTCATGAATGCGTTTTCAAATTGTTCTGCAAATTCTCCAAATGGCATTCTTGGCCTGAGAATTGTATAACTTTGTCTTAATGGTGAGTATGTTCCGTTTTCTGCCAGTGTCCCCCAAAAATCAAACAGTATTGCTTTGGTCATTTGGGGTTGTTCATGTGCTGTTCTTTAAAAACCTAACGAATTCAAAAGTGTTATTTGTCATACATGTTCAGAAATTCTTTTATTGTTTCAGCACCTGATTTTTTGTACAAAATAAGAAATTCATCAAGCGAGTATGTTCCTACTATGGGTATTGCAATATGTCCATAATAAAGGGATAGCTCATCATCTGCGTTGTTAGCATCTTCTCCTTTTAC
>CAYPAC010000050.1:0-8197 GCA_964408615.1 uncultured Methanosarcinales archaeon | reverse complement strand
GTTGATAATTACGTGGTTGAATTCCTTTAACAGGATATTTGTTCTGATAAACTGAGTGAATATTTTGCTGTTCGTTTTCAGCCCCTTCACAAACTGCAAAGAAATAAACATTGTCATCAAAAGGGTCATTTCTTCCTAGCAAAGATTCCAGTGTATTCTCTGGGTTTACGACCCTGAAAAACTGATTAGGAAAACAGGATTCAACATCAACATCATCAAGTGAGAATGCAACATCTTTCTCATCTACAACTGCTGAATACATTCTACTGTATTCTTTAGGTTTTAGTGTGGTTATATCTGTATATCCTTTATAAAAATCAACTCCGCTTTTCAGCGCCCTTATTGCTTCCCATTCATTTGCAGTTATTCCAAACGCACTTGCTTTAACAATTAAATAATTATCTTGAGTTACTAATTCAACTTCCCATTTTTGTTTTTTTTGTGTTCTTGCAAAGCGCTCGTAAGCTAATGCATATGCAAGAATTATATTATCCATTTTTACTTTTCCGCGTTCTGGAGATCTGAAAACGGTTTTGACTTCTGCTTCTGATTTGGTAAAGTAGTCGGATATTTCTTCTTCAAAACCAGTAATTATTCTTATAAAATAGTTTGGTGCAATTTGAATTCCTTTTAAGTACGAACTTCCTGGCGCGTTTCTAAGAAGTTGTCGTAACATTCTGCCAGTGCGGCGCGAATTATACCCCACTTCGCCTTGATGTGATTTAAAGTCATCTGATTCTTCAAGAACAATTCCTGGAATAAAAATATGTGTTGCGGTGTATTCATTCTTTGGGCGAAAAACTGAGAGTGCTTTTTCAGGGTCTGCAAGCCAGATATTGGTATCAAGAATTTTGATATGCACCTCCTCTTTATTTTGTGGCATTAATCAGACAGTTAGTGATGAGTTTTTAAACATTACGAATTATTTGCTTTTGTGTAGCAACAGAATTCGTAATGTGCTCACTAACTGCAATGTATTACCAAGACTGTAGTTAGTGACACATTCCGCACAAAACTTTTTAAATGAGTTCTGAATCCTGCATTTTATGGTCAAGATTGGCATTATTGGCGGCAGTGGTGTTGGTGCTCCTGATATTCTTGAAAATGCTGTAAGAATAAAACAACATACTCCTTTTGGTGCAACTTCTGATTTAATAACTGCCGGAACTTTTAATGGAATTAATGTTGTCATGATTCCTCGTCACGGAGAAAACCACAGAATTGCTCCTTCGCTTGTAAACTGCCGTGCAAATATTTGGGCAATGAAAGAGCTGGGTGTTACGCATATTCTTGCCCCTACTGCTGTTGGTTCGTTGCAAAAACATATTGCTCCGGGTGATTTAGTCTTCCCAGATCAATTTATTGACAGAACAACTAAAAGACAACAAACATTTTATGAAAGTCATCAAATCTGTCATATTCCTATGTCCGAGCCGTTCTGCCAGAATTTGAGAAAACTGTTGTCAGACAGCGCAACTTCATTAAATTTTCCACATCACAAAAAAGGGTGTGTCGTCACAATTGAAGGTCCAAGGTTTTCTACAAAAGCTGAATCAAACATGTTTCGTTTGTTGGGCGGCGACATTATTAACATGACTACTGTTCCTGAAGTTGTGCTGGCAAGAGAGGCAGGTATTTGTTATTCTGCTATTGCTATGAGTACTGATTATGATTGCTGGCACGAGTCTGAAGCGCCTGTAACATTAGAAATGATTCTTTCAACAATGAAAAAGAATGCTGAGAATGTAAAAAAGTTATTGTTGGACGTCATTCCAAAAATTATTGATGTTCAGTGTAAGTGTCATGAGGATATTAAAACATCTTTGTTGTGAAACAGGGGGGGGATAAAACATGTCAGAAATAATAACGCCGCGCGGAAATCTTGAAGAAAATTTGAGAGACACGCTTATGTGGTGTTCTCGCCCTGAAATTATTGATGCTGAAGATAAATTGCAGAAAAAAAAGTTAAGGAAAACAACAAAAGTTGGTCGTGGCAGATTGTACAAAGTGTACCGAAGTGATGCATTCGCGGAGTATGCAAATAAAGTGATTAAATCTTACGGCGATGATAGAACTGCAGAAAGAGAAACTGCTTTTGACAATTTTTTAGCAGAAAGGAATCGATTTATTGACTCTGTTCCACTGTTTGACGTGAGTTTGTACAATGGACTTGTGGAACACATACTTAAAGCACCGCAAAAATTATTACTTGCTTCGCTTGATGAAACAATTGTTGATGGTGCCTCTGAAGTAGCAAGTTATGGTTTTATTGACGTTAATGATGCTCCGCCGATAGATACGTGGGTTGATCTTGCCATAGGAACTTCTGGAACAAAATACGTAATTAGTTGGGTACCTGCAGCAATGACAAAATATGTTGATGAAGCAATTGAAGTTAATTGTGTTTCAATGCTCGCTTGGGCGAAATATTCTAACAACAAACTGAAGAGGATTCCTCCTGATTAAAATGACAGACGACCTTAATCTAATTTCAAGAATGGACAGTATTGAGCGTTTGCTTGCTGAGGAGCATTTGAAGTGTATTAATCCCGATGATGCTAAATATTGGGATGATACAAAAAAACTTTCTCCTTACTTGAGTGCTGATGCTGAATGGCGTTGTTTTGCTTTTGTGCAAAAAGTTCTTCTGGAAACACGCATGGAGTTTGGTCAGGCACAACAACAGCATGTTGATGAAGTTTCTGTTGCTTTGGAAAAAATTAGTCCTTTAAACATGGCATTGTTGGAGAAAAAAGTAACAAAACATGATCAATTAGCTGTTATAGAAGAGATTGGCAGGTTTGTTAGTCCTGAAACAAAGGCGTTGTTGCATCCTGGCACTACTTCTTATGATGTTGTTGATACTGCACGTTCGTATCTTCTAAAGAGCGCTTGGTATAATGTGATTCGTAATAAAGTGAAAGATGTTGTTGACAAGCTTTGTAATCTTGCTGAACAACACAATGATTTATTGCAAGTCGGCAGAACGCATTTGCAGGATACTTCTCCAATAACGTTTGGCAGCATGATTGCGAGTTATGCAAAACGTATTGCTGAACGTGCTCAAAAATGTGACTCTGCTTTTGATGGTTTGCTCGGCAAAATCAGCGGCATTGTTGGTACTGGTGCAAGTATTGAAGTGGTTATTGGCAAAGGCAAAGCACACGAGTTTGAACGTTGCGTTTTGGCAAAGCTTGGTCTCAAGGCAGATTCTACTGCAACACAAATTATTGCAAAAGAACATGTTGTTGATGTTGCATCAAATATTGCTGTATTAATGTCTGTTACGGCTAATTTTGCTAATGATATAAGGATTCTTTACTCGTCAGCTATTGGTGAAGTTACTTCGCTTGATTCTGCTGCGCGTCTTGGTGGTTCAAGTGCAGATGCGGGTAAAAATAATCCTATAAATTATGAAAACATTAAAGGTAAAGGTCGTGTTGTTGAAAGTGGTTTGATAATTGCACAAGGCCTCTTAGAAACTAATTTACAGCGTGACTTGTGCAATTCTGTGCAGGCACGTTACGAGCCTCAATTAATGATGACGCGTTTGTATGAAAGTTATTGCCGTTTGAGCAGAGCGCTGAATGAATTGTCAGTTAATGATAAGCGTATGCGCGAAAATCTTGTTCCTGTCAGAAACAGCCCGACTGAAGGAATGACTGCTATTTTGCGTGCTCATGGTTACATCCATCCAAAGTTTGGTGTTGGTCATGATGTCGTGAAAGTTTTTGCCAAGCAGGCAAAGCGTGAAAAAAGAAAATTGCTTGATGTTGCGCTTGATGACAGTCATTTCTCTGTTTCATTTCTTTTGTGGCCAAAATGGCATCAAGACATTCTCAAAGGTGAACTCGAACAATATCTTGGTGCTGCAAAAGAAAAAGCACAAGAAAATATTACATATGCACGAGCGCTTTAATTTCTTCCGGTATGACCGGAAATATTCCGGATAACACGAACTCGCTGCTCGTGGCTATCTCAATCGCAGCAAGTTGCTGAGTATTACGCCACTCACCTCAACACGCGAGTTCGTGAGATCTTGAAATTGGGGCCATAGCCAACTATGGAGTATTCAACCCAATTTCAAGATAAAACTCATTTTACTGAAAATCTTTCGCCTCGGTCGTAAACTTTCCGGTATGCGCGGAAACTTTCCGGAAAAACCACCGCAAAGTATAATAATAGCAAAAATATCTAAAACGTTATGAGAAAAAATCACGTGATGATAACTAAAACAACATGGAAAGAATCTTTCTTGCTTACAGACAAGGGGGCAAAGAGAATTCCTCCTGATGTTGATTGGATTCCGAAATTTTTAGGGTGGGAAAATAATGACCGACGAAAACACAACAAATAAACCAATAGCCGCATTCGCTTTTGGAATAAAAACGTGGAAAGAATCTGATACAACAAAGACAACTGTTCATGCTGTAAACACCGGCATTCCTAATGGAGATGTGCTGTTCATTTTAGAAACATGGCTTGAAAAGACAAAATCAGAATACAAAAATCGCATTAGTGAACTGTTTCAATAATCTTACACTTGTCTAACCATAATTCCTCCTTTTCCGTCGCTTGTTATTCTTGCAGTGTTTTTTGCAACATCTTTTAGCATTCCGTTTGCCAGTGCTGTTGTTGCTCTTCTTGTGTCGTCTGCATTTCGCCCGGCAACAAGAAGTGCTACATTCCCATTTTGATGCTCGTATGCTTTTACAATTGCAACTCCTTCAGCAACAGTCTGCCAGCAAGGTTCTGGGTTGCCTTGTAATTTCGCAGCAATTGGATTTGCGCATGCTCCGCCAACTATTATTGCATTGTAGTTTTTCACGTCATAAATTTCGCTTGCTAATCTTACAACATTTGCCATTGGTGTTCGCGTTTTTGTTTCTATTATCATTGTTGCTGGTTGTTCTGTTATTGTTTGTTTTCCAACAGTCACATCTGCTCCTCTTTGGCTAATTGGATAGTGTATTGTTAGTGTTTCTGTTTTGCTACCTGGGTCGTAGAATTCAAATAATGCGCCGTAGCCTGACAGTCCTTTGTAGTTGCGGGATTTTTCTAGAATTAGTCCTGAGAAGTATCCTGTTGTTGCAGTGATAGGTGTTCTTATTCCTATAGTATTGTCGCTTCTTGATTCAATTGTTATTGGAATGTTTTCATTTGTGTTTGCTTCATCAAATTCTCTTGCAAGTGTTTGCAGTGTTATTGCTGGGCTTGTGCAAATTCTTGCGTCTCTGCCTTCTTGGTTGCTTTCGTTTGTGTTTGTGCTTCCCAAATCAATTAATCCATCTCCTTTTGTTCCGATTAATGCTTTTCCGTTGTTGAATGCTCCATCGCCATTCAAATCTATTGAAATATTTGGAACGCCATTTAGATTGCTGATTGTGTCTGCTCTGACTGCAAATTGTCCATCGCCTGCAGATATTGTTCCTTGATATGTGTTTCCGCTGATTGTTAGTGCTGTTTCGTATTCTCCTTTTCCCAAGTCTGTAAAGTATAGTCTTATTGTCCCTTGTGTTGAGCCGCTTGTGTCTGCTGTTCTGTATTTGAGAATGTGTGTTCCGCACGTGTTATCATTAGAACTGCATGTGCTTAACACAAAAAAATCTCCTGCTGTTCCATAATATGTTGTTGGCGAATTGCTTTCTACATGCCATAAATCATCATCTTCATCGCCGTATCTTAAGCAGTTTTGTTGCGCAACTAAAATTGGTGTTTCGTAATAAATTCCTTCCTGATTGACAAAATTCAAGATGTATTTAGATTGTCCTGCTGGTTTTATTTCTATAAGTGTTTCTCCTGTGTTCGCCAGTCCGTTGTAATTGATGTTCCAGTCGGGCACTAATAGTGCTTCTGGATGTTTCAGATATTCTCGCAATCCTTTTCCTGAAGGTATGTAAAGTTCTCCAAATGCTGGTTCTGCTGTTAATGTATATCTTATTGAATCGATTGATACTGTTGTGTTTGCTACCAATACTGTTCCGTCTATTCTTACTGTTCCTGTTGGCAGCAATACTCCATTGACTGCTGCTCCGCCTATTGTTCCTGCTGTGTCTGTTATTTTTCTGTCTTCAAGAATTATTGAATACGCGCCGATATAGAATTGCACTACACTTTTTTGTATGTCTTTTGTGCTTGGGACAATGCTCGCAATTCCCATTCTTGTGCCGTCTTTAAGCACAGTCATGCTTCCGTCGCGCATTTCTTCTGTTATTTCGTTATTGATTCTGAATTTTACGCTTCCTTCGCCGTTGTTTGCTTCTGGTGATAAACCAATGACTTCTACATCATATTTTCTTCCATCAACAATGTATGTTTGCTTGTCATTTTCTCCTAAGAGTGCAGACAATGCTCCTCCAAGAAGTTTTATTACTAATCTCCCTGTTGACGAAGTGAAGTCTGTGTCTGCTATGACTAATGTTTGTCCTAAAACATTTATTGTTTCATCTTCCAAGTCTTCCAAGTCTCCATTATTTATTTCAGATGTTAGTCCTTGGTCGAATTGCAGCTGCCATTCGAATAATTGGTCGCTTGCGCCCCATGTTAAGTAATCACTTGGCAGTCCTTTGCTGTTTTTGTCGTACACTAATCTTCCTGTGCCAGTACCAAACCGCAAGTATTGCTTGTATTTTGTGGCTCTTTGTTGTGTTATGATTGTTCCTCCACGGAGCATGTTTAAATCTCTTTCAGTGAGTGATTCCCGCACATTTCCTAAATAATCGTTTATTGCAAAAAGTTGTGACGTGCTGCCTATTGAAACAAAGTCTTGTAATTGGCTTGTTGGTTCTTCTTGTGAAGACGTAACTGCAGTTATTCCTGCTTGCACTGCGAGTGCCACATCTATTGCGCCTAAAACATCAGAGCCTGCTGCTTCATCGCCGACGATAATTGCAAAGTTTGGTGCTGGCAGTCCGTCATGAACAAATGGTTCTGGAAATTGTGCAAGTGAGTATGCAAGAACTGTTGTGCTTAAAAGTGCTGCAAATAATACTATATAGACTGTTTTATTCTTCATCATGCCTCTTTTTAATACATTATCTGAACTTTTGTATATATAATAGTTGTGTCGTTAGGTTTATAAAGCGTGTTCTTTGTTTGTCAACTTATGGGTGCGTTGGAAGAAAAAGATGCAGATGATGCTTTCTTATCGCAGGAATTAAGTGATAGTGTTAAGTCAATGGCGCTTGCTGGCAAGAGTTTGTTCATGGAATTGCAAGAAAAACGCAGGACCAAACCAAAAAAAAATAATCCTTCAGAAGAGGAATTGAAAGTTTTTTGTGAACGCACGCAAGCTGTTGCCCGCGCTGCTGGCTATCCAAGTCCTGAAACTATTATTTCTCTTAAGGAACTTGTCGACAGTGTAAACAATTTGTATAATACTCAGATTTCAAAGTCTGGTTATCGTGAGTATCGTGCAAAGCTCGAAAAAGAAGATAAGTCTGCGGCAGATGCCGCTCTCAAAACAGAGAATTTGAAAAGGTTTTACGAGATTGATTTTGAAAAAAAGTGCGTTCCTGATGCTTGGTTGCATGATGCTTTGATAAATTTTAACAAAGCGCGCGCTGCTGCGTTACAGCTTTATGGCAAGAATGGTTTGTTGAATGAGAGTTTAATTTGTGTCTGGCTGACTTCTTTTGGTTATGGTGTTGATGAATCATTTATTGTTGAAGAAAACGGGGCTAAACATAAAGTGATTGCTAGAACTCCTCATTCTGTTGATGCTGTTGTCAGGAATGTTCGAAGTGGTGCGGGGTTTTTGTTGGAGTCTTTGGTTGACCAGCTGATTAATGCGCCCCATGCTTTGCCTGTTTACAAACAGGATTCAGAGCTTGTTGAGCGTGGAAGCAGGTTCGAGTATGTTCCTGCATTAAAACCTTTTTGGGCGCAAACAACTGAGCGTCCTTCGATTGAATCTGATTTTTCTTTGTATGCGAATGAACAGAAGAATGTTGCATTGTTGTTGGAAAAAGCTTCAGCTATTCTTCAAAAAATGCATGATACTGCCATTGCTGGTTTGCTTGCAGGTGTTGCAAATGATGTTATGAATTACAACAAATCAAACGAGCTTCCTGATGAAGATTCTCGTCATCGTTTGCTGGCATCTTTGTGCGAATCAATTGCAGCTGTTAAAGGACTGCCGTTTGACAAGTTGCGCGCTTATTCTCTTTCAGATGTTTCTGGTGAAAAGATTGAAGTT
>CAYPAC010000049.1:0-8223 GCA_964408615.1 uncultured Methanosarcinales archaeon | reverse complement strand
TACATCAGACGACGGAACACTACAATCACCAACACTACAACAAACAGACAGTTGGAGCTTCACATTCGACAAACCAGGAACATATTCTTACATCTGCAGCATACACCCTGGAATGAAAGGAAGCGTGGTTGTAGAATAATGGTCAATCTACAGTAAACAATTCTGAATCATGCCCAACATCAAAAAACCCTAAGCGAGCGCCAGCATCAAGCCAGCCATGAGCATAATTTAAAGCAGCAAAAGCAGTAACAACATCACCTTTTTTTGCAAAATGCTCTGCATCAGAATAATAACGACGAGCCATGTCTAAAAAATCTTCAGCAGAAGACGTCCAAGAAATCTTTTTTTCAGAAGCAATCTTAGCTTTGTCTAACGCGCGTTTTGTCACAGAAAAATATTTGCCCAAACGCTCCTTCGTAACAACATCCATTTTACTCTTTCTTCGACTCAACAACCTTAGGCAAATGCTTTTTAACAATAATTGGCAAAGCATCCTGCTCAAGCTCAAACTTTGCAATCTCAACAGGATTAAAACCAATACGTTCAAGATCAGCCTCAGAAAGTTTCACCATAAACGGAGCACCCATGGAAATCTGCAAAGCACGCGAACCAATCATTCGAGCCAATTCATATTTTGTATAACGAACCTTTTCTTCCTTAGCCATAAAAAACCCCCATTAAAGTTTTTTGCGCAACTCAGGCGCCTTCTCAAGCGCAAGAGCAACCAATTCATTAATTTCATCAACAGACAAAGGAGCTTCGCCACCTTTCTGCAAAGCACAAATCTCATTATGCTCAGTAACTGCAACTGTAAGTCTTGCGTCAATCATGCATTCCTCATCAGGCAACGGGTCAACAAGCAGCTTATCACCAATCTTAACAACAGTAATCGCAACAGGCTCTGTAGACAACGGCAAGCGCTTGTCAGTTTTTGAATTATAATCAATAATAAATTTTTCATCAACCTTAGGAAAACGAGCATTCTTCAAAGCAGCAATCGTACCAAGCGCAGCAGCATCAAACAAATTACCATCATCATTCAAAGAACAAATATCAATAATAACACTCCAAACCTTTTCACCCTCCTTAATACACAATTTTTTAACATCAATGGCCTTAGCCTCACGAATGCCCCTGTCAACAACACGCGCAAGCTCAATTGCCTGATCACCAGGAGGACCTGGCTCAAACTTAGGACTAGACAACGGACGCAATTCAACATTAACCATAAGGTTGCCTTTGTTAGGAGTATCACCATAAGGAGTCTCAATACCAAGCTTGACACCAACAAGAACCACTGTATCACCAATCCTAACACTTGCACTGCCCTCAGCAGACTTAGAAATGTCATAAGTCACGCTAACACTACGATAATCATTAAGTTTTCGGCCGTCATACCTCATGTTTTTGTTCAACGCTCTTAACAAATGTTCCTTAACAGTAACAACCATTTATTTCACCCTTTCAAACTTTTCCTTCAAAGCACTCTTCTGAATTTCATAAATTTTTTTGCAAGCTTTTTTTGCGGCATCAAGCATTTTTTTCAAGTCATCAGCAGACACTTCACCATCCATCTGCAACAAAGTAATCTTTCCAGAATTAGGAAGAACAGCAACAGGCAAATCTGTTCCCGGGCCTGCATCATAAGCATCCTCCTCATATGTAAGATCAACAACAATCTTGTCCTCAATCTTGCCAACAGCAACAGCACTGACAAGATCCTTCATTGACAAACCAGCATCAGCCAAAGCCATAGACGCAGCACAAATCGCAGCACAACGCGTGCCAGCATCAGTCTGCGGCAAATCAACAAAAACATCAACAACACTATTAGGATAATCCTTTAAATCAAGAACAGGCAACAAAGCATTTTCCATAACCATAGAAATTTCACGCGAACGACGACCACCGCCAGGACGCACGCGCTCGCCATGACCAGAAAAAGGAAGCATGTTATAATCACAACGCAAAATACCAGTCTGAGGATTCTGCAAAAATTTAGGATGCAATTCACGAGGGCCGTACACAGCAGCATAAGCAACAGTAGAACCAATCTTAAACATAGCACTGCCATCAGCATTAGGAATAACACCAACCTTAGCCTCTACAGGACGAAGCTCGTCCCACTTTCTTCCATCAAAACGCTTTTCGTACGCCATTCATTCCACCTGCTTAGCAACAATATTTTTTTTAGTAACCTTTTCAAGATGCTCCTTAATAACATCAGTCAAACCAGAAACATGAGACAACTCCTCAATTTTTTTCAAAGTTGAAGCAACAATAGCTTCCTGCTCAGGCTCACCCTCAATCCACACCCAGCCATTCTGGCCAACAATAATATTACAACCAGTAGCTTCCTTAATCATGGAAACCATGCTTCCTTCCTTGCCAATAATTCTCGGCACCTTCTGAGGATTAACAGAAATAACACGACCGCTCTGCAACTTTCTCAAACCAGGACCCTTCATGGTAACATCAATCAATTTTTGACTTGTAACATTAGTAATTTTTGTAACAACAAACTCGCCTAAATTGTAAAACTGGGTAAGATCAGCACCCCGCACAATAAACTCAGAGGTGGCATCCTTCAAAGTCATAACTGCAGAATAAGGACTGTTAATTTCAAGACGCCAACCAGTCATCAAAACATCAACAACCTTTCCAACAACACGGTCATTAAGCTTAGGAATATAAGCGCCACTCAAAGGAATCAAGCGAATAACCTTGTTATCAATACTTATAAGCCCCAAACGCTGAGCGCGAATAACATCACCATCACGATACGTGCCAAAACCAGGAACAAAACCCAAACCCTCAGCAAGAACTTCTCCAGGAACAGCAATATCCTTATCCTTAACCTTCATTTGTTCAGTTACTGTTTTTGGCGTCATAGCAATCACTATTTCTTGGCTTCTCTCAACAATTTCTCAATCTTTTCTTTCTTAACCTGAGTAAACTTTTTCTCAGACGAATTAATGTATGCAGCATCAATCCTGTCAACAGTAATATTCTTGTCAAAAGCATTGCTCAAAGCCTTTAAAGCAAGCCTTAAACCATCCTCAACAGTCATCTTAGGATTAAACTCTTTGTACAGAGATTCCTCAATCTCAGGTTCGCCCTCACCAATCACAGTCGCCCTAAACTGAAAAAAAATCCCAGTAGGATCTGTCTCAAACAATTTTGGGGTGCCATCAGCATCAATGCCGCCAACAATAATAGAAACACCGAACGGGCGAAGACCGCCTGACTGAGTACAGATTTGTTTCAAAGCACACATATCCTTAACAATGCTGATGGTATCAACAGGAGCATCAAAAGTCACGCGATTCTGCTGAGCCTTAATCTGAGCACGCTCAATAAGAACTCTTGCATCTGAGAGAATGCCTGAAGCTGTAGCACCAATATGGTCATCAATCTGAAAAATCTTTTCAACAGACTCAGGAATAACAAGCTTGTCAACAATCCTTTTGTCAGCAACAAACAAAACACCATCAGAACACGCCATGCCAATAGCAGTACTGCCCTGACGCACAGTTTTTTTAGCATATTCTACCTGCAATAAACGACCGTCAGGACTAAACATAGTAATAGCACGGTCATACCCCATCAACTGATGCGGAGTCTGCATACCTTCATCATCCTTTCTTACCATTCATATCACCCTTTTCAAAGCTTTATTCAAAACACCAGAAACAATTAATGAACGAACAATAACAGGCTCTTGATTAACAAATTTAACAAAAGTTAAAGCAGCTTTCACATGGTCAACATACTTATTATTAACACGAATCACACCCTTCTGAGCATTAACATTAAAAGTATTTGCAATCATAATAATACCTGCTTTTGCAAGCTCTAATTCTCCAAGGAAAAATAAAAAAGCACTCAACAAAGCTTTCGAAACCTCCTGAAACGAATTCCTCTTACTTAAAAGAACTTCAAAAGCAACATAACGCTTTTTTTCCCTCAATGCTGGCAATAACGGTTTAATCCCCATACAACACCTATTAATTTAGGTGAGAAACAATAATAATAGTCGCTTCTTTCTCACACGAAAGCCATATAAAGCTGCTTATTTAAAAATGTTTCGCAAAAAATTCTGTAGTCGCAGGCTCACAGCAGGATTTTAGTAAAATATGTCATAATCCTTTAAAACTCAGTCTTATTAAAGTGCGCTATGAACTACAAAGAAGCATTGCAATGGGCAGTACTATTTGGACTGTGAGGAGCAGCATATATACTATCAACACCGCCAGAACAAAAAAAACAAGAACCAAAAAAAACAAACATTGTTGAAATAACGACAGAAAACGCAAAAGATTACAACAATATTGCAATCCACTTCTACAGCCCAAGCTGTCAGCACTGCAACTATGTCGACAAAACAATTGAAACAGTCGCAGAAACATATCAGGATACACTAACATTTGGCAGAACAGACTTTCACAAAAATCAAGAAATAGTTCAACACTTCAACATAAACACGCACCCAACAATAATCTTTCTAAAAGACGCCAAAGAAACAGAACGAATCACAGGAATAATATCTGCACAAGAACTTGAAGCAGTCATACTAATGCATTATTTAACACAATAATCAACCAATCTTAATCGGAGCAATTCTGAAACTCTTAGCCAAACCCTCCAACAAATCAGTGCCAGCATAGCCGGCAAACAAAGCAACAGCCTTGTTAATGCCAATAACACTGCCTAAAATTGCACCAATCAAAACAGCACCAACAATTGTTGTAAGAAAATAATTCAACACGAATTTTCTTTTTTGCAACTGCGCTTTTCTAACACCAACAAGCGCGCGCAACAAACCACCAAGACCGCCGATAATGCCAAACAAAACAGCAGGATTTTCGAGCATGACCTTGAGTTAGCAGTATTTGTTTTTAATGGTTTCGGAAAAAAAAGTTATTCTGCGTTTTCTATCGTTGTCTTGATGCGCGCAAAAACATCATCATTGAAAGTCACTAGCGTTGGAAGCTTGAACTTTCCTTTAGGTCCATTGAGTATTTTTTTAGAAAACACTGTTTTAGCAAAAGGCTCACCATACGGAGTTCTGCCCTGCACAGTCATCACTGTTGCACTTTCATCAGCCTGTTCTTCAATACTATCAGAAGGATTACCAAAACGAACTACACCCAAAGAACCTTCCCACGTAAATTCTAAAGTTCCAGCATCATACTCACAAGATACTTCGGATTGGCGCTCACGATATATTGCGTTTGGCAATGTTTCTTTATTTGCCCACATAATCTTTAATCCTAAATCTAAATCCACTATGTAACAATCATTCTTTGCATCAAAAATGCGCTTAGACTCAAACATTCCATCCCTAACGTCTGTTACTTTTCCAAGCTTAACTGCAATGCCACCTCTAGGATAAGCATAAGCAAAAGCCACATTCATTCCTGACTGTACAGAAAGCTCATCAGCTTCAGGCTGGCACAAAAGTTCACGCACAACATCGCTGATTTCACTCAATTTTTCACGCTTTTGTTGAACCTCGCGTTGGCGCTTTGCTTCTTTTCTGCCATCCCAAGAATCATTTGCTTCCTTAAAAACTTCTTCCGATACATCACCTATGTAATGCCAAAACTTGTGAAGTACTGCTGTGCTCTTCAAATATTCTTGAGCAATTGCACGGGGAATAATCTTACAATCTTTAGGCAAGCCGTATGTTGAAAATTCCTCATGCGATACAAATGCATTCATTGAATGATTATAAAAATCAACATCTTCATGCAAAACAATTCCTCTTTCATAATTAATCAAACTAAGAGAATAAGGCAACACCAAGAGAGAAGACCTGTGCGGCACAACAATATCAGTATTACCTGGTTGACATTTACGCGGAACCACTACAACCCCTCGCTCAGGATACGCAAAAATGTTAGCTTCATCAAGAACATTAATTATATCTTCCACCGACGTTGTTGAACGAATAACTTTTGCAAAATCATAAACTTGAAGACGCCCAGGCACACCTTTACCGTGAACAGCACCGCAGCCACACCGCCATTCTTTGTCAGGCTGTTCATCAACCCAATAACCAAGAGCAAGACTGTCAGGCAAATTGTTAACATCCACTTGAACGCCTGCTTTAATTGCATCAACAACATTCTGCATTGCAGAATAAACAGGGCTTGTTGAAAGACGCTCTTGGAAAGGCTGCATATCTCTAAGTATTTCTTCGAGCAAAGCTTTTTGTTCTTCAGAAGCTTCAACATCTTTGCCTCGCATGTCAAGCGCTTGATTCACTGCATGCCCAACATTTTTGCGAATGTCTGCCTTATTCCCAACAACACCATAAGTTGGTGTACTATGAAGCCTTTCATTTGTAGCATCCCAATAAAGAATCTCTGCACCCAAACACTGCATTTTGGGTTCGTAACCAATAACCCAACCAAATATTTTTTCAGCAGACCAATCGCGAGCAGCATAACCTGCCTTGTCAACAAGACTTGGCTTAAGACGAACAAAAGTTGTTATTGGACCATCTAAAGTATAAGTTTTGTCCATGAAACAAAAGCAAACTGATGCTGATTTATAAAAGTAATGCTATTAAATAAGTCTCCAAACGCAGTACTGCACACAAAACTTATATACTTGTAGACACATAAAGACTATTAAAAAGAGGACTGCCGCTAAATTTATAAATCACGCACTTTCTCTGCAATCGAGAGGTGTGAACGGCAAATAAAATGGCAGAAAATGTCAGAATAAAACTTAATAGCAATAAAGAGAATAAAGCTAAAGGATTTTATTTATTAGCTACAAGTGGGAATACGTGTTCTCCAACAAAATACGAATTTATTGTAAATAAAAAGGCATTGGGGCTATTAAGAAATAAAGATGTCAAGTTTGAACAACTTCCGCTCATAACAGAATGATGAGCCACATTCAAGTGATCATTCAGCTCCCGTTAGAATACAATCTCTTACCTAGACAAACCAAACGCGAAAAAGTAGAAGAAATAAAATTCTTAGAAACGTATAATGAACTTTTTGACATGGCTGGCGGGGTTAGCACAAGCACTCTGCCAATAACCGGTGCGTGGAAAAACCCCAGAACAGGAAATAAAATAGATGATCAATGTGTAGTTTACAATATCGTCATAGAATGTCTTGACAAAGACGATATAACAAAAAATAAAAAAATACAGGAATTGATTGAATACAAGAAAAAACTAATAAAACGCTTTCAACAAGACCAGATTTATATGCTGGCAATCCCTTGTTATTGGTTATGAGAACAACTCAATCAATACGCCCATCTATACTCCCTGTTGGTTTCTGGTCATAAAGTTTGGGATAGAATTTTCTTGCCAATTCTTTTAAGCGCCGCTCTTGTGCCAGATATTCTCTTTCTTCTTCAGGGGTTTGTTGTTTTAACGGATCTTTACAAAATCTCTGCGCAAGCAAACTCTCATATTCGCCAAGTTCTTTTTCTGTTCCCCGTTGGAGTAACTTTGCTCTTTCAGAAGGTTTTAGCGGTTCCATGAAAACGACAAAAATGTGGTTTGTATATAAACTCTTGGATTCTTTTGCACACTTTAAATTATTTTGAGTTTTTATTGACAACACCTTTTATATATCCGCCTATATTTTTATAGACTTGTGCAAGAAAGATCACTACTATTGAAATTCGCAAGGGCAATGATGTTTAAAATACTTGATTTTCTCGTCGACAACAAAGGAATGGACTTCACAAAAAAGGACATTTCAAAAGGAGCAGACATTTCCAAAGCAACACTGTTCAATTATTGGCCAGAACTTGACAAATACAAAATTGTTAAAGTAACTCGAATATTTGGCAAAACAAAACTCTACACACTCAACACAGAAAACCCAATCGTCAAAAAAATACTTGAACTCGAATCAACACTAATAAAGCAAGCAATGCTCAAAACAGTAAAAAAAGAAGAAAAAATGGTTTCTGCGTGAAACAACTCAAAAAAACAAAGAAAGATTTCAATTAAGATTAAAAGACGGTGAAAATCTTGAAGACGCAATTAAAGCACTACAACAGTTTGCACCAGACGTTGAAATACTCAGCCACCAAGAAAGCAAAAGCAAGTGGGTAGACTGCAAAGGACTTGCCAGCAGTTATGAAAGAATCGGAACAACAAGATTAGGACAAAAAACATGCACGTACACTGGTTGGCCTGTAATGGTACAACAAGAACACACATACATTAGCAATCTTACAGAA
>CAYPAC010000048.1:2424-8635 GCA_964408615.1 uncultured Methanosarcinales archaeon | reverse complement strand
CGCCGCATCTATGCAACAATCGCCGACTAGACAAACGTATTGTATTATTACTACTATTACTCAAACGAATTCCAAAACCACCACTGGCATTAACACTAATGTTTTCCAACACACTGCCAACAGTATTGTTCAACCAGATTCCGTTAGTAACATTAGTAATGTTGTTGTTGAACAATGAAATGTTTACTGCTGATGAGATGTTAATTCCAATACTAAAATTTCTAATATTACAATTCTTTATCGTAATATTTGATAAACTAAAGTCAGCAGTTCTTGTAATATTAAACGCCATTACTCCTTGTGGGTTTGAAGTTATGTTGTATCCTGCGCAGTCGAGAACAACATTTGATGTGTTGAAGTCAAAACAAGTTCCACCGTCAGTACTAACACTGTTGATTAAAGTTAAACTGCCATTAACAGTACCACATGCAGAAGGCGTTGCTACAGGTTCAAAACGAAAATAATCAAAGCCTGCTGGCTCATTTGCATCTACAGTTCTCAGTGTTGGTTCGAGAATGTTAGTTACTGGTTGAGATAAGTTAGTGCCATTAAAAATAAACATTTCCAAATCTTCTGCTAAATCAATGCCTAAAACCATAGTATTGTTACTTTTCGGATCAGGTATGTGATGCGTGACTTGAACCTCATCAGACATTGGGGCTGAAATGCAAGGACCATTAGAACCCTCAACATTGTTTAAGTTGGTAATCCTTTGTCCATTTACAGGACACTGCCAACTGTCATTGGTTTTGTTATATGTGAAATAAGTAATATTGTTTGCGTTAAGATCTATATAAGAAAAAAGTGCAATATTATCATTTGTCCAACTACACACCGCAGTTTTCATTTTAGGATTTTCTGCTGATGATTCTTCTGCAGGCTCTCCAGTTAACCAATCAGTGCCATTCCAAATTACAGCCAAAACATCTGCCGCATTATCCGGACCAATAATTGCACAGATATAATCAGAATTTGGGTCTGAAGACAAACTAACTTGCTGAACAAGTGAGCCCCTATCTCTAAAATCAGTTACGTCTCCCCATGTTTTTGTTAAATTATTAAAAATGCTAAAATTAGTATCTGTTGCACCAGCACCCCACGCCATCATTACATCATCAGAAAGACTCTCCCACGCGATACTAAAACGCTCTTCATTAATTGCTGCAGCAGTAAGCGTTATGGTTGTAATGTTAACGAAAGCGGTGCCATTCCATCTCCCTGCACTTATGTCATCACCGTCTCCAACACTAGCAATCATTATCTCATCGTTATTAGGATTACTTCTTGCAGCAACTAAAAGTTGAGCTTCGGCAGTAACATCAGCATTTAGCTCAATTTCTCCTTCAACACTCCAACCAGCAGCATTATCCCATGTTCTATACAATAATTTCCTATCAGCAGTAATGTTTTTTTCGTATGCAACAAAAAAATCACCACTCCCACTCTCAACAGAAACATCAAAACCTCTAAAATCAGCATTAATAGTTCCAATATCCGCAACATCAAGCCAAGAATCCCAAGTATTAAAAGTGTTATTGTATACGTTTAATAAAATATCACCATCATCATCCAAAATGCCAACAGCAGTCAAATTTCTAGTAGGAGAAGATTTCACTACAACCCTTTGAACCAAGCTGTTAACACCAATATCTGGAGCACTTTGTTCAGCTTCAAAATCAGTTCCATTCCATAACCTATAACGAGGAGTTGTAATGGTACCTTCACCATATACTGCAATCCCTTTTGAAGGAGAATTAAAAGAAAGTTGCTGCGCAGAAAAAGATAATTCTCCAGTTCCATTAGCAGAATAAATACTAAACTCGTTTACATCAAAAGACAAAATACCTTTAGAATACGATGCATTTAAACAAGATGCATTCTCACAAACCAGACCGTTTCTTAAAGGCCATGCCTCAACCCATGGTAGGCCTTTCAAAACAATTCTTGCGCTTTTGTTATACTCAGAACATTTGTCACTAAAAATTTGTGCATGATTAAAACTCAAATTACTGCACTCTGAAAAGTTTGTCCAATCAACAATTTCTTTAAAAATAATTTCTGTAGAAGTAAAGACTGGTGGCGAAACATTAACAACAATTTCGCCTGCACGAGAAACAGCGTTCAAAACGTCTATTCGTGGAATTCCTTCTATTGATTTTTCTGCTGTTTCCTTCAACAATTGTTTAATTTGTGCAGGCGACAAAGTAAAATTCTGCAGTTTTTCTTTTTGTTTTATCAACATAATTGTTCCTGCAATAAAAGGAACACTCATTGACGTTCCACTTTTACTGCCATAAGTGTTTTGCGGAAGTGTGGATGTGATGTCTTGTCCTGGTGCATAAATGTCTAACAAATCACCTTTGTTAGAAAACAATGCTTTCTCATCTTGTTTTGTGCTCGCACCAACACTGATTGCAAATGGTGAACATGCAGGATAACTTATTCCATTTTGATAAAAATTGTTGCCAGCAGCAAAAACAGAACTAATGTTTTGTTCGTTCACAGCGTTTAATGCTGGCTCAAAATAAGACGGACAATTTGTTGAATTATACTCTCCACTGTCAGAAAAACTTCCGCTTATAACAGAAATATTTTGCGTAACAGAATTGTTCAAACAAAAATCAATACCAGCCAAAATAGCACTCGAAGGACAATTGCCATTTGAATCGCAAACTTTCACTGACAAAATGTTTGCGCGTGGAGCAACTCCAATAACAGAACCATTTGCTGCGGTGATGCCGGCAACGTGAGTGCCGTGGCCGTTATCGTCACTCGGTTCTTTAGATTCGTCAATAAAGTTTTTGCCTGCAAGAATTCTGTCGGCAAATGCTGTGTGGTTTGCATCAATGCCTGTGTCGAGTATGCAGAGCGTTTGGCCTTGCCCGAGAACTTGTGTGTGGAGGTAGTTGAGGTTCTGGGCAAGGTTTGCTCTTATGATTGGTATACTCTCTGTGAGGGTTAATGACAAATTTTTATCTGTATGTACTGCTTTTACGTTGCTGTCGTTTAGTATTTTTTGTAGTCCTTGTCGTGTTAGTCTGACTGCTATTATTGGTATGTGTTCGTATTCTTTTTCTACTTCATAATCATGTGTTTGTTGTGTGTTGCTTGTTTGGTTTTTGTTGAGATATTTTTGTTTGAATTCTTGTTTTTTTGTCAAGGTATCTTTAGGGATGATGCTTTCGTTGATTTCAATAAGGACTGTAATTTCTTCTTCGCTTTCGAGTTTGTTTTTAACATCGTCGTCGATTTTTGAGGTTGGTTTTTCAGGCACTGTGATGGTGAAAGAATTGCTCGTGGTTGTTTGCACAGTGTTTGTTGCAATTATTATGGCAGTATAATTTCCTTGTTGGCGTGCAAATAAGTGTAGTTCGTTTTCAAAAATTACTGTGCGTATACCGTGGATTGGTGTTATTGCGTAGTTTATTGTTGCGTTGTTTGTGTCTGTGAAGTATTCTGCAAGGTTGATAACAAGTGTGTCTGTTAGGGTTATGTCTGGTATGTTTTTTGTTTGTGTGAGTTGTCCTGGTAGTTTTTCTTTTGTGTATGTTAAGTTTGATAAGAATATTGTTGCATTGTCTCGAAGAACAATTGTTAGGTTGGCTTCTGGTATTGGTAAACTGCACGTGTCAATGCATTGTTCTGAAAAAAGAATTGCTTCGGTTGTGTTTGTGGAGGTAGTATCAACCGAAGCAGAAAGAGTTTGAGTGGTGAGATTGTCAGTAAGATTTGTTTGTGTGAAAAAAGAAGGTGTTTCTGCCGTGCTTTGTGTGGAGGTAGCCTCGACAGAAACAGAAGAAGTGTGAGTAAGATTTTCTGAATTAAAAACAAGGAACAGGGTGTTATTGATGTAGACGTAAACGCGGCTCTGTCCTTTGCTATTCCATGTGCCGCTTGCTTTTAGTGAGGTTATGTTTGTGAGGGGGAGTTGTATTATTGTTGTTTCGTTGAATTCTTGGTTGATGTAGTGTGTTTGTGTTTTTGTTTCAAATATTACTGCGCCTGTTGGTGTTTTGTTGTTGTGGAGTAGCGGTGAGAGCGCTATGATTAGAAGAATTGTGAAACCGATTGCAAAATTTCTAAATACATACATATTATGTAAGTATTGCTAATTAAAGTTACCTCTAACTACCTCCACACAAATACATACTATGTAAGTATATATAAAGCTTTCGTCGAATTACCGTCTATTCTAATTAACAAATTTTACGAACAAAATGCCCAACAGACATTATACATATTATGTAAGTAAAACTCAAGAATACAAAAACAACATTTTAAAGATACTTTTAATATTTTATAGATATCTAAAGAATAACCAAAAACCGTAATTAAAATATTTCTTATGTATAAAACTTTTGTTTGATTGATACCATCAAAAGTGATAACACCAACATAACTTAAGTTACTGACTTGAAGATGTTAAAATCAATCTGTATACATTGCGTATACATAAGGAGTTAAATATACAAAAGTGCATTAAAAATACATTTTTAGTTCTCTTATTGAAATATTTTTTATGCCTAAAATATTATTTTTAAAATGGTTTAACCGAAAGATTATTATACTAATATACTATTTAGGTGTATTAAGTGTTTTAAAAACTTTTTTAAAGATTATTTTAATATATTATGAGCATACAAAATGCAAAGGACATTTGACGCAAAGGTGAGAAAAGTGGGAAATTCTTATGTTGTTACAATTCCGATTGAAACTGTTGAGCGTTTTAAACTTTGTGAAGGGGATTATCTTGCTTTAAGTATCAACTCTGAAGATGTTCAAAAAAAGGTTAAAAAAGAATGAAAAAGAAGGCGGTTCATAGTCTGATTTTTGTTTTGTTTTTGGTAGCGTTATTTATCCCTGTTTTAAAATTGGTTTTTGCTCCTTCGCCTCCGCTATTTTTTAACGTTGTTGTTACAATTACAAGTTTTACTCCGAGGATTCATAATATTACTATTAATGGGGCACAGCCTCCGTTTTCTTTTGCGCCGACTGAAAATGGTACGCGGGAAATGGCCATTACTTTTAATGTAAGTGATGATAATGGTCAGGGTGATATTGTTGATAGTTCTGTTGTTGCTATTTTGAATTTTACTGGCACGACGAAGACGAACACGAGTGCTTGTACTGTAATAACTACTGGGACTAATGATAAATATTATAATTGTTCATTGATTTTTGAGTATTTTGATGAAAACAGTACACTTTATGGCCTGAATGTTACTGCAACTGATGTCGCCAGCCAGCGTGCAACCAACTTTACTCAGGCAGCATTTACGTTTACTGTTTTGACTGCTATTGAGCTTACTCTTGGTAATTTGACTTTTAGTGGTAATGCAGGTCAGAATAATACTCGTGAAACCAATCAAATGCTTGTGCGTAATACTGGCAATGATGTTTTCAGGGAGCTTAACATTACTGCTTTCGACTTGAATGGTATTAATCAGGTTATTGGTGTTACTAACTTTACTGTGAACTTTACTAATAGTACTCAAGGCGCTCTTTTCTTGGGTACTTCTTTCGCAAGTAATGGTTCCACAGTAAGGTTTACAAACACTTCTGCAGGTATACTGCAAAGAGTTAACAATTCAAATAAAACATTGTCTTTCTCAGTTAATCTCTCAGCAAGTCTTAATGAATTATCGTATAATGCAAGTAGGTATTGGAATATTACTGCCAGCAGAGCTCTTGGAATAGTGACTTAATTGTAGACTTATGAAACAACACAATGTAGGTTTAAAAATTACTGTTTTTGCAGTTATTGTTCTGATTGTTGTAGTTAGTGTTGTTTTTATTTTGTCTGACTCAGAAAGCTCTGTAAATAATACACAAGTATTTGTTGAAAAACTGGATGTTGGTGATGGCTTGCCTGTTTTTTTTGCGTCAAAGATGCGTGTGGCTTTGACTGATGGTGAGAAAGGAAATCTTTCTGTTCAGTTGGGTGTTGTTCGCCAGCGTTTTGGTGATGTTAATGGTGCTGTTAATAATTTGAAAAAAAGTGGTGTTTCTTCAGCTGAACTTAATGAGTTGGAACTATTTTTGAGCAGTATTGAAAACACAATGAGAGAAGTTGGTAATGAGATTGGGCCTCCTGCAGAGAGTCTTGATGATAAAGCAGAAAGTGTTGAGGATGCAACAGTTAAAATAATTGATTTTAGTGAAAGAATAAAGAAAGATGTTGGTGGTTCTGCAAATGATTTGAAATTGTCTG
>CAYPAC010000048.1:0-2414 GCA_964408615.1 uncultured Methanosarcinales archaeon | reverse complement strand
AAGAGATTGCCATTTTTGTTAGGATGCTTACTAATGCGCGTCGTATTGACCCCCGTTTTCCTGAAAAGCGTGAATTTCAAGATGTTATTACATCTTTGAGAAATAATCCAATAAATGCTACAAACAGTTCGATGTCTTGATAAGGTTTTTAAATGATGACTTCTCTCAGTATTTGTATGAAAAAGAGTGTGTTGTTTTTGTTAGTTGTTAGTTTGTTTTTTGTTCCTGTAGTTTATGGTTTGGGTATTGCTTCGGATTATTTTCCTAATGATGTTGTTCCTTTGGCTCCTGGTGCTTTTTTTGAGTATCGTGTTAATATTCAGAATGGCGGTAGTAGTGATCTTAGTGTTGAGCTTTTGATTGGTGATCCTGATAATGTTGTTTCTTTGAATGGTTCTTCTGTTTTTGAACTGCCTGCGCGTTCGTATGGTTTATGGGTGCCGTTGTACATTTCTATTCCTTGGTATGCTAAAGAAGGTGATATTTACCCTATTTCGTATCAGGTTGGTCCTGTTGTAGGGCCTGGTGGTGGTGGTATTCCTTTTACTATTTCTGTGAGCAGGTCTTTTAGTGTTAATGTAACTGAAGATGGTTTTATTGCGCGTGGTGTTCGTGCTGAAAAGCGAACATTAAGCACAATTACTGCTCAGGCAGTTAAGAGTATTGGTAAGAATATTTATGCTGTGCGTGGAACTATCGGTACTGGTTTGTTGGTAATTTTCTTATTGGGTTTTGTTATGTTGCTTGTTTGGAAGCGCAGTGGTATGATTGTTGACAAGACTTCTGAAGTGTGGAACGGTTTGTTTGCAAAAAGATATGTTGATGAAGAAGATTTGTCGTACAGGACTCTGCCTGAGTTTTATCGTGTTATGACAGGTATTGATGGTGTTGTGTTTAAGGAATACATGGATGTTTATTGGGATGATGTTTACAAGTGGCTTGCAAGTGTCAGTAGTCACGAGTTTGCGTATTGGGTTATGTCTGCAAGTTCGAGAAAAGAATTTTTTCAGCGGTTGAAATATGGGCTTAGAAAGTGAGATGCGGTTTGTTATAATTTTACTTGGAGTAATTATTTTCTTATACTCTTTAGAGGTTTTTGGACAGGAACAGTTCAGAACATCTGTGAGTGTTAGTTTAGGTTGTGGTGAGTTGTCTGTTAGTAAAACTTTAAATGCAAATATTTCTATTTCTGGAGATTGTTTTAGAATTGTTGCGAATCATGTTTTGTTAGATTGTGGTGATTTCACAATTAGTGGTAATGGTTCTGGAATTGCGGTTAATGTTACTGGTTTTAATAATTTCTCAATGAGAAATTGTGTTGTTAGTAATTTCAGTACTGGCTTTTTTGATAGTTCTGGAAACTTGACATTGCACAATCTTTCTTTTGATAGTAATTCAAGGGTTATAAAAGATAATGGAATATTAAGAATTAGTGATTCTGTAGTTGGTGGGTTTAATTTTTCTAATATTACGCTGAGTGTTGCAAAGACAAATTTGGGTGAGCTTAATTTTACAGCATTGATTGTTGATGCAAGAAATACTAATCTTGATTCTTTGATTGTGTTTACCAATGAGTCTATAAAGGTGGATAGTGTCATCGAACCTGATTTCAATGTTTCTGCAAAGCTAACTTTTTTTCCTCAGAATCTTGCAGATATAGAAGCAAGAGTTGATTTTGATGATGATGGTGTTTTTGAGTCATGTCCTTCTGAGTTGTGTCAGAACGAAACAACTAATACAGACACGTTTATTTTTGATGTTGCTCACTTTACTTCTTTTGGTTTTGGTCCTGTTCCTTCTGTTCCAAGTGCTCCGTCTGCTCCTGTTGCTGGCGGCGGGGGTGGTGGTGCTGGTCCTAAGCCAAAAGGTCCTATTGATATTGAAGTTGTTCCTGAGTTTATTGAGTCTCACATGGTTGCTGGTGAAAGAAAGTCTTTTGACGTCGACATTATTAATGGTGTTACGAAGCGTGAGGTAATTGTTGAGCTTGAGGGTTCTGAGTTTTTGTCTTTTAGTAATGGTGCGCGTTCTTTGGGTGTTAGTTTACCTGCTGGAGAAAAGTGGCGTGTTGTTTTGAATGTTGATTTGCCTGAAAATATTTTAGGGGTTCATACCGGTACTGTTGTTGTGAAGGGGGTTAATCTTGAAAAACGTGTTAGCATTCGCATTGTTGTGGGTTCTGGTGTTATTTTGACTGGTGAAGAACCTGATGAGGTTGAAGAAAAGTCTGTTCAAACTCCATTGGTTGAGCGTCCGGTTCGTCAGTGGCGTCGGCTGATTCCTTTTTATCCTGAACCGCAACAAGATAGTTATGTTCGATCATCTGCAGGAAGTTGGATTCTTGGTAGCGCAATTGTTGGTATTATAATAAGTGTTTGGTTGATTATTATTGCTTTTGTTGGACAGCTTAAGCA
>CAYPAC010000047.1:1009-8651 GCA_964408615.1 uncultured Methanosarcinales archaeon | reverse complement strand
TTAGTTCTCCTGTTTTCAGGTGCTAAGACGACAGCGGAGGTTTCAACTGGCCTGGACAACGTCTATGGCGGCGCTTTGAAAGGCGAGGAATTCCCCTATCTGGAAGCACGAACTATTGGTGGTGGTGCGAGAACAACTCCTGAAGGCGTTGAATTTGCAGACCAAGCAACAGCCTATGCTGAAGGTGTTCCGTACAGAACATTCTCCAGAGTGTCTGACCAGATTCCATCTACGCAAACAACTTGTGGTGCAGGATTCTTTGAAGTTCCTGTCCAGAGCAAACAGCGTGTGGAAGCAAGTACTGGCCTGAAGTGCAGTGATTATGTTGCTGCAATTGACGCATACTGTTGCCCTGTACCAAAAGTGCAGACGAAATAAACCTCTTTTTTTATTTTCTATTTATTTTAATTTTGTTTAGTGTGAATTAAAATGAATGATGAAAAAGTTTCTTTTGCTGTTCTGATTATTGTTTCGTTATTTGCTGTTGTTTCTGTTGCTATTGTTCTTTCTCCCGCTAATACAGGTTATTCTTTTAAAGAGCTTAAACGTGAAGCTGTGCAGGACCAGACTGATTATGCTTATTCAAGGATTGGGTACGCGCAGGGCATTCCTCCCAGGAGTGTTAATAAAGCTGTTTCCCGTATTCCTTCTTTGTTTGATAAAACAGAACGTATTCAGCCTATTCCTTCAAGAGGTCTTGACCGTACTGGTCATGCTTATGTTACTGCAGAAAGTGAAGAAAACGCTTTGTGGAAAAAAAGGCAGGGGTTTGAAAAGGATGTTTCTAAACGGTTTTTTCAATAGAAAAATTTATATATGAATTGTGTATGTGTGTATGATAAGTTATATTAACAAAGAGGTGACGTTTATGGATGAAAATAAAACTATGTCTTTAGCTGTTTTGGGTGTTGTTGCTGTTATTGCTGTTGTGTCTGTTGTTCTATTATTGACTAATGCTCAGACTAGTGGTCTTACTGTTGTTAGTGCTGACAAAACTTATGGTGGTGATGGCCGTTATCCTGGCAGGTTTTATGATGTTAATGCTAATCGTTTGGTTGATGGTAATGTTGAAGGTGTTGGCACTGAGCGTGCTGCTGCTGGCGGCATTCCATATAGAACCTACAATCGTGCTGCATCAGAAAATCCAAGTTTGTTAACGTCTTGTGGTCCTCAATGGGACACAATGGATTTCAATAAAGCAGAAGATAGGCAGTATCGTTATGGGGTTAAATGTTTTAAAACAAACAGTGCTCCTGACGGCCACTGGTGCTGTCCAAAAGTTAATTTAGCTAAGGGTGTAGTTATTGATTAATTGGATATTAATTTTTTATTTTTTTATGATATTGATAACTTACTTGATTAAGTGACATTTTTTGTAAGTTATCAATTAGAGAACTGACTTATAGCAAGATAACATAATTAAGTAAGTTATCTATAGTTTTAAGTGTTAAATAATTCTGGCAAACAATTTTATTATACGCTGACTGTTTTAAAACTTCATACTTTTGGGAAAGCTATTTTAACTAGTTGTTGGTTTCATCATTTATGATTGCTGATTCAGTAAAGATTGAATTTCTTGATGGTTTGTTAAGTTTAAAAAGTTTTGATGTTGTTCAGTCGTTTAGTGTTGATTTCTTTACAGATAAATTACGGCTTTCTAATTGTTGTTTTTTTGCAAACAATGTTTGGGTTAGAAAGGTGGATAATGATGCTGTAAAACCTGCTTATATCGCTTCAGATGACAACATTCGTGTTCATCTGGATTCTACGCGTGTTTCTTTTGTTGATGAAAAATGTTTGAGCGTGAAGTTTGTTCCGCAGTATTTTGTTGGCGTTCCTTTTTTGTTTAATAAAAATTTTGTTGGTTGTGTTGTTTGTTATTCTGAAGAAAGCTTAACAAATTATGTTGAATTTTTGTCGTGGTGTTGTGAGCGTTTGGTTGTTGTTCTTGAGCGTGTCAGACAGCATTTTGAAGTTAAAGAATCTGCTGTTCATGATTTTCTTACCGGCTTGCACAATCGTGTTTTTTTTGAGATTGTTTGTGAACAAAATATTGCAAAACTTTGTGCTGAAGAGCTTCCTTGTTCTTTGTTTTTGTTTGATATCGATGATTTCAAGCTGTACAATGACAAGAATGGACATGCTGCAGGCGACAAGATTTTGAAGGATTTGGGCAGTGTGCTTTCTTCTTATTTTGACAAAAAGTTTGTTGTTAGTCGTTATGGTGGTGAAGAATTTGTTGTTTTTTTGCCTGAAATAAAAAATGATGCAGTTGTTGAGCTTGCAGAAAAATTAAGGGTTTTTGTCGCAGAAAATGTTGGTATTACTATTAGTATTGGTGTTGTTTCTTGTTTGAATAGTTCTGTTAGCTTGCAGAAATTAGTGCAGGAAGCTGACATTGCTTTGTATAAAGCCAAATCTCTTGGAAAGAATTGCTGTGTGCAAAGAATTATTGTCGATAAAAATATGAATGTGATTGATGTTGCGGATGCAAATAGTGTTGGAACAACGTGATTATTTACTGCTTATTATTTCCACAACATCTCTGTGTTTTAGCACGTGTTCTTTGCCGACTGTTCTTTTTGTTTTGACATCAATGGCCCTGATAAACCCTTTTCCTAAGTCTGTGTGTAGTTTGTATGCAAAATCCAGTGCTGTGCTTCCTTCCGGCAGCAAAAAGCAGTCTGGCAGTACGTTGCCGTGCTGGTCTGATAGTTTGTTTACTCCGCCTGGAAATACTGCGATATATTTTAAGAGTTGAAATACTGCGGTGTTTATTGTTTGTTGGACTCCTGTACTTTCATAAACGTCAAGAATATTTTTTTTAATGTATTCTATTGCTTTTTGTTGTTGGGTTGTTATTGTTTGTTTGACAGTAACATTATTTGTCCCTGGAACGTATTCTATGAGTTCTTTTTTCCCTGCTTCTCTTAGTGCGAGTTCTGATTCTGCTGAACAGGGTATTATTTTGTATTCTGGAAATTGTTTTTTCACGTTCTCAAAATTTTGTTTTCCTGTTGGCAGGTCTATTTTGTTTGCAGCGATTATCATTGGTTTTGTTTGTTTGCGCAGTTCTCTGCTTAATTTTAGCAGGTGTTCATCTGTCCAGTTTATTGTTGCGCTCGGCAATTGCAATGTGTTTATTGCATCTTTTATCATTATTTCTGTAACATTGAGTCCTGATAGTTGTTTGCCTAATGTTTTTGATGTGTCGAGTTTTTCTTGGTGTATTTGTCGTGCAAGTTTGTCCCATCCTTTTTTTATGATGCCTAAATACCATTGGTCAAGTTCGTTTTCAAGAAATCTTATGTCTAATGCAGGCTCATAATTTTCAGTTGTTTCTCCTTTTTCGTTTGTTGTGCCTGCTATGTCGACGATATGTATTAGTGCATCTGCTTGTCTTAGGTCGTCTAAGAATTTGTTGCCCATTCCTTTTCCTTCGTGTGCTCCTGGCACGAGTCCTGCTACGTCCATGACTTCTACTGGCACAAATCTTACATTTTTTATGCAGCTTCCTGTTCGGGGATTGCACTGCACCCCAAATTCTTTGTCTACGCATTCGACTTGTACAAATGCAAATCCTTTGTTTGGCTCGATTGTTGTGAACGGGTATGGTGCTATTGCTACGTCTGCAAGTGTTAATGACTTGAAGAATGTTGATTTTCCAACGCTTGGTTTTCCAACGACTCCTATGAGCATTTTGCCTTATTCAATGAATGTGGCTTAAAAAACTATTGTTCTATTGTGTCAAGAACCACCCGCTAAAGCAGGTGGCGTGAAGTGACAACAGCCACCATATTTATCGACAGGTGGTTCTTGAGCATGCTCAGAAATTGCTCGTCCTATCTACAGACTAAAGTTAGTAGTGTGCGTCAAGAGCAATTTCTGACATATCAATTCCAGCATGGTAAATATTATAAATCCTTCTATATTAATTATTTTATGGCTTTGCGTCATCGTTATACTGGTGTTGAATATGTTGAGGCAGCTAAGTTTAGTGTTATTTTTAAGGATGTTTTTTCTTTGAAGTATATTTACACTCAGGCTCATGAGTGGTTTATTGAAGAAGGTTATGTTACGCGTGATGATGAAAAATTTCCTGAGACTATGTATATTCAGAAGGATTTGGCAGGCGGTATGAAAGAGTTGTGGATTCGTTGGCGTTTGAACAAAAATCCTGTTTCTGGAAAAAGCCAGTTTTGGAAGTATGCGTTTGATGTTGACGTTCATGTTTTGGGCATGACTGATATCGAGGTTATGGCGGGCAATAAAAAGCTTAAGATGAATAAAGGCGAGGTTGAGTTTCAGGTTGTTGCTAATCTTTTGTGGGATGCTTCTAAAGAATGGGAAAAGAGTGCTTGGCTTAAGCCTTTTAAGAAATTGTATTTGAAGCGTGTTGTGCGTGAAAAGCGTGAGGAGTTGAAGAATAAATTGTATGATGAGGCTTATCGTTTTCAAGGCATGTTAAAGTCTTATTTACAGCTTGAGAATTATTTAAAGGAGCCTGAGAGCAAGGCATTTTGGAGGACTGTTAAAGGAGAATAATTGGGGGTGGGTTTGTGTCTGAAAAGGTTTTGTCCATTGATGACATTGATGTTTTTGTTGAGGATTATGATGATACTATAGTTTGTAATTCTAATAAGTATGAACTTGCTAAAGGAAAAGCTTGTCTGGCTTTGCTGGAGTTTTTAGGTCATCGTGCTCCTTATATTGACAGATTATTGCCAAGCTTGGAAGAAATTGATGAAGAAATCGTTAGAAAATGCGGGTTTTCTGAAGAGTCTCAGGAAAAAATATTTTTGACGTTTTTGGAGAGCCATTGTAAAATAGCAGGTGTTGACGTGCCTGATGGGTTGAGGGATTATTTTATTGAACTTGCACATTATCCTATAACGCCTTCAAATTATACTCGTGATGACATTATTCCCGGAGCTGAGGAAGTTTTGAAATTTAAGATTTCTAAAGGCAAGGAACTTTATGTTGTTACGCGCGGTGATGAAAAAGTTCAAAAATCAAAAATACAGTATCTTGGTATTAACAATTATTTTAAGCCGGAAAATATTCTTGTAACCACAACAAATGACAAGCGCGTTTTGTTTGAGGAAATTAGTAATGGAAAATATCGCAGCAGGATTGCTGTTGTTGATAACGGTTTGGCCATGATTAATGCTGCTACTGAGCTTGGTTTTTGGGGTTTTTTTATTCCGTTAAAGCGTGGTTGCAGGGATGCTGAAAAAGACTCTCGCGGTGTTGTTAACAAAGAACTTACTATTCCTTTGGAAAGTATTCTTGAGATTAAAACAATGGCGTATGATTATAGAAATTGGAATCAGCGTATTCGTGATAATGACTTGCCGAATTACATTCTTGAATACGATAACGCTTGACGGTAAATTTATATATGCTTAACTACATGATTAATGCATGCCTGACAAATTCCGTGGTATGCCTATGACTTTTGTTAAGCATAGGGGTTTGTTTAGTTATGCTGAATTGATAAACATAATTCGTAATTGGTTTCGGGATTATGATTACAAATTTCATGAGCCTAAGCATCAGTGGAAGGTTCCTCCTGAAGGTGTTGAAATAGAAATTAAAATAAAGGGTGACCGTAATGTTAATGAATATGTTAAGTATCATATTGAAATATTCCTAAGGGTTTATGATATGAAAGATGTTGAGGTTGTTAAGGAAGGTCAGAAAGTGAAAATGCAGGATGGTAAAGTTACTGTCGAAATTACTGGCAAGCTTGAGCTTGACTGGCAGAATCGTTTTGGTGGCAACAAATTTTTGCAGGGTTTGCAGGATTTTCTGCATCAGTTTATTATCAAGCAGGATATCGGTGACCATTGGGAGGATGATTTGTTGTATAAACTTATGGATTTGACAAAGGTTATTCGTTCAACTCTTGGTCAGGAGGCTGTTTGATGCCTGAAAGACGTTTGATTGTTGATAAGGAACGCATTACATACGAGGGTTTGTTTAATGTTAAGGAGTTGATGGACCTTTTGTTGACTTGGATTGCTGATAAAGGATATACTCCTATTGACAAGCATCATAAGGAAAGTGTGCGTGCTGAGGGTAAGTTTATTGAATTTGAAAGCTGGCCTTACAAAAAAGTTACTGATTATGCTAAAAACATTATTGTTATTCGCTTGATTGGCAGTGAATTAAAGGATGTTGCTGTTGATGTTGATGGGAGAAAGAAAAAACTCAACCAAGGAAAATTGCAGGTTGTTTTTGATGCTTATTTGGAGACTGATTATGAGGCGCGTTGGGAGACTAAACCTGTTTTTTATGTTATTCGTTTGATTTTTGAAAAGTATGTTTATACGCCTTTTTTGAGTGGTTTTGAAAGAAATCTGAAGAATGATGTTTATCATTTAAAGAGCCAGATTAAAGGTTATCTTAATTTATTTCAGTATTATAAAAGATAGTTATGATTCAATAATTTTCATTTTTCTTTTTCTTAATTCATTGAAAAAGGGTTTTGCTGGCACAAAATATTCTGGACTTCTCGAGCCTGTTGCTGTTATTGTGCCTTCTTTTATCATTTGTGCAATGATTGAGCATGGAAGTCCTGTGTCTATGTTGCACCCGTGTTCTTCCCATCCTTTTAATGTTGATACTAAACACTGCATTGTTTTTGTTTTTTCTTTGCCATTTTTTTTGCCGTAAACTTTCAGCCATAATACTTCTTTTTCTTTGTAGCCTTTTGGTGGTTTTGTTGGTTTTAGTGATTCTGCAAGAAGGTCTATTGGTCTTAGTCCGTTGATGTATTTTTTTGAGCCGAGTCCTGTTTTGATTAATGTCATTATTGTGTCGTAGGAGAATTTTGGGAATCCTGCATAAAACTTAATGTTTTTGATTTTTTTGTGTTGTAGATAATGTCGGAATGTGTATGGTTCTGGGTGTGGTACAAGAAAAACTTCTTGTTGCCCCACATAACTGAATTTTGTTGTGTGAAACTCGCTTTGCGGGTTTACTTTTTTTAATTTGCCATTGTGTATTATTATTGGTTTTTCTGTGAATTCTTCTATTATGCTGATAATTGAGAATGGTACAACAAATACTTCTTTGTTTGAATTCCATGATATTCCTGTTTTAACCGTGTCTATTGTGTCAAATTCTTTCGCTGCTTGTCTTAACATTACGTTGACAATGCCTGGTGCTGAACCGCATCCTGTTATTGCACATAGTCCTTTGTTTTGGAATTGGGTGTGTAGTTTGAATTGTTGCAGTGTTATTTCTGGTTCTGAGCCTAAGTCGATATAATGGCTTCTTGAACTAAGACATTGTTTTTGTACTGATAGATTAAAGTCTCCTTCTGCGCAGTTTATAACTATTTTTGGCTTTGCTTGGCTGAAAATTTTTGCCAGCATTTGTTTGTCAGTTAGTTCTAAGTATTGAAAGTGTGCTTTTTTGTGTTTTTTTATTATTTTTTCGTGCTTTTTTTTTTTACGTTCGCATATAAGAAGTGTTTTTTCTTTTTCCAATATATATCTTACTGCCCTTTAAGCTAATATTTTTATATTTGGTTTTTACATTTTCTATAGCATGTCTTTCGGCATGTAAAGCATAACATAAATCAGAAGCAACGCCAAGGCTTACATCTAATGTTCTTCTAGGACACTCATCACAT
>CAYPAC010000047.1:0-999 GCA_964408615.1 uncultured Methanosarcinales archaeon | reverse complement strand
CCTCTTTTTTAATAAGATATGAATTAGTGTTTATTTATTTTTGGGTTGCTGAAGCCTCCGGCGAGAGTTGCACTCGCGACCTTTGGCTTACAAGGCCAACGCAATAGCTACTATGCTACGGAGGCAAATTTTCGAGTTCACAGGTTCACTCAGAAAATTTGGTTTGTTATTTTCGTTGGATAAAATGAGAAGTTGGTTTATAAAGTTTTGCTGACTGGCAGTGTTTGCCAGCGTTCTGGATATTTTATGTACAATAGTTCTGCAAGAAGTGTTGGGTATTCTCCTCTTAGTCTGGTTGTGTAACCGTGTTCAAGTTCGTTATAGAATTTTTGTGTTTGTTCTTTGACGAAGTTAAACTCATAAATCCATGCAAGAATGCCTGTTTCATTTAATTGGTGTTTTGTTTTTAATGTATTGTCAAGGCCTTTAATGCTGTTTTTTCTTAATGCGTGGGAAATAATTGTTCTTAGAATGTCAAATCTTTGATATAGTTGTTTGTCTTTTGTTATTGCGTCTCTGTATATTGTTGATGCGACAAGAACATTTGTTAGTGTTTGTGTTGTTGGTGTTATTTTTCCTAAATCGTCGTCATACTTGAATGCTATTGTATCGAGATTGTCGTCGCATGTTAGTTGTTCTGTCATCAAAAAATTATAAAGAATGCGTGTTAGTTATAAAGCTTTCTGACAATTTCGCCGTCGTAGTAACAATTTTGTGTTTCGAAATTTTGTTCTGGTTGATACTTCACCTGATTTAATATTGCAGCCTCTACACTTCTTGGCGTGAATTGTGTTTTGACTTGTGACTGGATTTTTGCATATTGGTAGAATACAAATATCAGGCTTCCGACAGCAATAATTATGACTATTGATAGTAATATGAGTACTTTTGTTTGTTCTTTCATTTATCCTCTTTTGTAAAATAACAAGTATTTGTGCTATATAATCTTTTTGTTTGTTTTTGTTTCTATTATGTGGATGACATTTACGGGGCATGCTT
>CAYPAC010000046.1:0-8691 GCA_964408615.1 uncultured Methanosarcinales archaeon | reverse complement strand
ACTTTATAAACATTGTTCTTTTGCAGTTCTGCAAATAATATGTCTTTATCGACTATAATTATTTATTTATCGACTAAGCTTTCCATTTACTATTATAGGTAAGATTTTTATATGTAAATAAAAAAAGCATATTTTGCTTATGTTGTTAAGCGTATGATTAACATGTCTGATGTTGTGTTAATATTTCCAAAGACCGGGTATGATATTAAGAATTCTTCAGTTGAATTACCGTTGAGTATGCTTTCTTTGGCTTCTGTTCTTATTGATGATTATGATGTTAAAATAATTGATCAGCGTATTGATAAAGATTGGGAAAAAAAGCTTGAACGTGAATTGGCTTCCGGTCCTTTGGCAGTTACTGTGAGTGCGATGACTGGGACTCAGATTACTAATGCGCTTGAAGTGTCAAAGATGGTTAAGGAAAGTGGCAGTAAAACAGTTTGGGGCGGAATTCATGCTACTATTTTGCCGTATCAGACTGTTCAGCATTCATTGGTTGATTATGTTATTGTTGGTGATGGTGAGTTTACACTTAAATCTCTTTTGGATGTGCTTTCTAATAAAGGGGATGTTAAAAGTATTCCTAATTTGGTCTATCAGGGAAAAGAGCATTCTGTGATGTCGACAAAAGTTGAGATGTCTGATCCGGAAAAAATACCTGAAGTTCCTTTTCATCTTTTGGATGTTGAAAAGTATGTTAAGAGTGGTGGGATGTCTTTTGATAAAAAAGAAAGGATTTTGCCTTTTATTTCTAGTCGGGGTTGTCCTTATCGTTGTGCTTATTGTAGTACTGGTTTTTTGAGTGAAAGAAGGTGGAAGCCTTTGTCAGCTGAAGAAACCGTGGCTAGGGTGTTTAGTATGAAGAAAAAGTTTAATTTGGATGTTGTTAAGTTTTATGATGAAAACTTTTTATCCAACCCAAAAAGAGCAGAGGCAATCGCAGATGGTATTGACAACCAACTTAAATGGAGCATACAAGCCAGAATGGATAACTTACTTATGGTAGATCTAAAAAAGATGGAACATGGGGGACTAAGAATTGTAGAGCCGGGTGTTGAAAGCGGTAGTAATCGAATACTTTCAATGATAAACAAAGATGAAACAAAAGAAACCATGCTCAAGGCAAATAGAAAACTGGCAGAAACAAATATAAAATCATTCTATAATTTTATGATGGGTTTTCCTACTGAAACTTGTGAAGAAATAATGGAAACAACAGATTTTGCATTAGAACTTATTAGAGAGAACAAAAATGCTCATGTGACAGGGTTTTATATTTATTCTCCTTATCCTGGTTCTGCTATTTATAATCTTGCTTTACAACATGGTTTTAAAGCTCCTGAAAGTTTAGAGGGGTGGGCAGAGTATAGTAGACAGCATAGATTGACGCCTTGGATTCAGAACAAACTTGAAATGATGACGGTTATAATGTATAGTGCTAAATTTGTTGATGGAAAAAGGATGAAATATGTGTTAAGAAATACGCTTGTGCCTTCTTTTGTTTTTTCGTTGTTTGGGTTTTATTTTAGACGAAAGTGGAAGAAGCACGATTTTAGAGAGAATTTGGTTTTGAAGGTGCTAAAATGCGCGTCAAGAATTGCTGGAATAAAGTAAACGTTTAAGTTTTTTTTATGAGGAAAGTCTTGTTGCAGATATACATTTTGTTTAAGGTCAGGAATATTTTTAAATAAGTGTAGTTCTCTTTAAGTTAATGTTTAAAAAAAAAGAATTCGTAATTTTTTGTTTGATTATCTTAATTGCTTTTCTATTTCGTTTTGTTGGCGTTGGTGTTACTGTACTAAATGGAGATGAAGCCAACATTTTTTTTTGTGGGGGGGTAAAGCGGTTATTGAGAATGGTTTCTTTGCCCCTTGTTGGTGGATAGGATATTCTTATTTATTATCTAGAGAAGTATTATGAAAATAATGATGCTTGTTGTTAGTGAGAGTGTGTTAAGAACGATTTCTTTTTTTCATAATAGGAAAATAAGTTGTAACCAAGTTTTATAAACATTATGCTGTTTTTGTTTGCAATGGAAAGGAATCTCAGATTGTTTTTCATGGTTCTTATCATTTTTGTGTCCTCGTTAGTTTTACGTCTTCCTTTTCTCAGTGTTCCTGCTTTGAATGGTGATGAGGGTGATAATTTTGATACAGTTAAACAATTTCTTGAAAAAGGAATCTCGCCTTGGGAGCGTATGGTGTTTACTCCGCCGCCATATTATTGGGCTGTTTCTTTTGTCGCATATTTTTTTGGTTTGAACGAGTTTACTTTGCGTTCTGTTTCTTTGTTTTTTGGCACATTAACTCCGGTGCTTCTATTTTTTTTTGCACAGTATATTTTTAGAGACATTCGCAAGTCATTTGTTACTGCTTTGATTTCTTCTGCACTTCCTTTTTTTGTTCTCTACAGTAGGGATGCACATATTGAAGCCATGCAGGTATTTATTGTTATTCTCGGTATCTGGGTTCTTGAGGTTTTTTTAGCTGATAAACGAAATCGTTGGTGGTTATTAATTTCTGTACTTCTTACATGGCTGTCTGTTTCTGTTAAGTATAATGCAGTGGTTCCTTTGGCAGGTTACTGGTTGTTTAAGATACTTACTTCAAGAAAAGAATGGAAACAAAACTTAAAATATGTTCTGATAATTAATTTTTTAGCATTTGTGCTGCTTATATTTCTAACTGGCTTTGCTCCCGTGCGGCTTGCGTATTTTGCTTACGGCATATTGTCGTGGAGTATTAATCAGTCTGTTGATGCGAATGTTCCTTGGTATTATTATGTTTCTGTTTTGTTTGAAGGTCTTTCTCCGTTATTGTTTGTTATGTTTGCAGCAAGTTTTTTGTTTTGGTTGTGGTTTTGGTCTAAGGGCAAGTTGTCTAAAAAAGAGTCATTGGTGTTGTTTGTTTGTTGTTTTATGCTTATTATTATACTCTTGCAAGGGAGAAAGTATCCTCGTCATTTGATGCTGATTATTCCGTGGATTATTCTGATAGTGAGCGACGTGTGTGTCAGGTTAATTGGCTGGCTGCAAGGGGTGAAGAAGTTGTTGTCAGTTGTTTTATTGTTGTTTGTTATCCTTAGTGCTGGATGGTGGAGCGTTTCTAAGATTGAGTTATATAATCAGCATGTTGTGTGGAAGGATGTTGGGAAATATCTTGTTGAAAATGCTGGCAAAAACGATAGAATTTTCATGAGTGGTATTGATTTGTGGCCGGTTATTGTTTATAGTGGGTATAAAAGAAATATCAGTGTTCGGTTGCAAACTGAGCTTCTGAAAAATGGTGATTTTGTAGTACTCTATAATATGGACTATGGTAAACCTTTTGTCATAGGTTCTCCTTTGCAGAATGATTTGTTGTTGCACTCACCAAAATATGGCGGACAATATGTTGTGAATCAGACTTTTTATGATTATGTACAATCAAAAGGGGGCGTAGTTAAAGAATTTAATTATGATTCGGTGAATAAAATAAAAATTGTTAAAATAACAAAGCTGCATCGTCAAATCCAAAATAAAAATCCAGTAGGATCGCTGGTAAAGCATGACCGCGTGATTCTGGGAATTTGTGATTTGTTTACAAGGAGTCAATTTGTGCAGAATACGTTGCAAAAGTTTTCCGAAAGATTGCATGCTGAAGTGCAAATGAAGTGTGCAAAAGGTTGTGTGCATACCTGCGGGTTGTTTTAAAATAATATTTTTGTCGCAAACCCCATAAACCTCGGTTCTCTTAATAGTATTCCTGCTAAAATTCTTGCGGGGTGTTCTCGTGTATGTGTGTTTAGAACTTTTTTTACGCTTTCTTTGTTCATTAACTGTATCAGTTTGTTATAATCTTCATCAGAAAAATTATTCAGCACTCTTCTTATAACATTGTGTAGCCACAGCATTCTTCTTAATGTTGTGAGTGATTTTGTATAGCTTGCACCGGTTTCTATACATTCTGCTAATATTTTTGCTGATTTCATTGCTGTGATGATGCCCCCGCCTGTTGTTGCTTTGGTTAGTCCTGCTGCGTCGCCTACTAAAAAAATTCGCCCATCCTTCTCGACAGTTTCTTTGCCTGTGTACCATGGTATTGGTCCTGCTTGTACGTCGATAATCGTGCCGGGTATTTCTTTGATAAATGTGTTGAAGTAGTTTTTTGTGTCATAATTTGTCGCTAATCCCACTCTTGCGTTTGTGTCTGTTTCTGGCACAACCCATGCAAAGAATCCTGGTGCCCATTTTCCAAAGTATGTTGTAAAAGTATGCTTGTCAAAATTTCCTTTGATTGTGACTTGGTGTGCGATGAACATTGGTCGTGTTCCATAAATTCCTGCGTTTTTTGCAACATCACTGTTTGGCCCGTCTGCTCCGATGATTATGTCTGTTTTTTTTTCTGTTGTTTCTCCTTTATGTTTTATGATTATTCTATCATTATTAATGCCGACAAATCTGTGGTGTATTTTTAACTGCGCACCTGCATTGATTGCTTCGTTGCATAGTGTTTGGTCGAGTTTTGCTCTGTCAACAACATATTCGTGGAGTGGAATGTCCACATTTGTTGCGTTTGGCGCTATTACTTTTACTTTGTGCATTTCGTTGACGAGAAATTCTTTTTTTATTGGGTGTAGTTCAAGGAATGTTTTTGTCACAAGTCCTGTGCATTGTACTGGTATTCCTACGCACTGGTGGTCTTCGTAGATAGTTACATCATGTCCTTTTTCTGCTAATAGTTTTGCGGCAAAGCTTCCTCCAGGTCCTGCTCCGATGATTGAGATGTTCATTTGAAGTTACTTATGGCAAGATTCTTTTATATGTTGCGGATGAAGGTTATGACGCGATTATTCTTATTAAAAGATTTAAGATGATTAAAGCCGCAGTAATAAAAAAAGGATTAATATTAAAGTTGTAGTTTTTGAAAATACTGCTATTCCTGCAGAAGTTCCACTGATAATAAAATTTAATTTTTGCAGAATGCAAACACCATGCGTAAACCGTGTATATTTCTTTTTAGGTCTGTATAATTTCGTATACCAAGTATTTTTTTATTTTTTTATGCTGGTCTGAAGTAGAATTTTCTGAATGCTTTTCTTTGTATTGCTAATAGCTCTTCTTGGTCTTTGTACCCGTACGGTACAAATACTGGGAACCACCCATGATAGTCTTTGAATGTTTTGTCTAGAGTTCCCCAATTTTGGTAGGTTTTCCAGAGTTGGGTTCCTGGATATGGTGTGGTAATTGAGAATTGAGCATACTCAGTATTGAGTTCAATTGCATACTCTATTGTTTTTCTACCCAATTCTGGTGTTTCTCCAGGCAATCCGAGCATGAATGAGCCGCGTATTTCAATGCCGATTTTTTGCACGAGTCGTACTTTTTCTCGCATTTGTTCAACTGTCATTTTCTTTGTTATATTCTTAAGTAAATCATTTGATCCTGACTCTATGCCAAAGAAAATGTTCCAGCATCCTGTGTCTTTCATTGCTTTCAGAAGTGGTTCATCAACTAAATCCAAGCGTGAATAACAGCTCCAAACAAGTTTGAAGTCGAGTTTTTTTATTTCTTCACAAAATGAGTATACCCATGGTTTATTGAGAGTAAACACGTCATCCCATATTGCGATTTCTTCTATCTGGTAGTTTTTTCTTAAAAGTTTGAGTTCTTCTATTACATTGGCGACGCTTCGTTGTCTGAATCCTGAAAGTGCGTCACCGCAGAATGTGCAAGTATATGGGCATCCACGTGTTGTCATGATGTGAAATAGGTAAGGGGTTTTTTTGTATGCATTTGGGAGTGCGCTGTATTTTTTCATGTCGAGAAGATGTCGTGCTGGGAATGGTACTGTATCTAAATCTTTTACTTTTCCTGCAAATACAATTCTTTTTTGTTTATACGATTCGATGTTTGTTATTATGTCGGAGATTATGTTATCTGCTTCTCCTGCGATTATGATGTCTGCGTTAGTTATTTTTGCAACATCATCAGGCATTTGTGTTGGGTGTGGTCCCCCGAGAAGTATGGTGGTTGTTGGGAATTTTTCTTTGATTGTTGTGCACATCCTTGTAGTAACATCGATTAGTGAAGTGATTGCAGCAATTCCTACAATACGTGGCATAAATTTTTGTATTTCTTGGATGAATTATTGACTGGGCAGTCTAGTATTTTGATTGTGTGTCCGTCTTTTTCAAGGACTGCTGCCATAGCGCACAACCCTATTGGTGGGAGAAATCCACCTATATTATCGATATTGTGTGCATAGCGTTCATCAAGAGACTGGGGGGGTGAAATAAGCAGTACCTTCATACTTGTTGCATTTTGTTTCACTGAATTTATAAGTGTTACGGATTTAGTTGCCGCGTTCCAAAAACTACTCACCAGCTAAACACGTACTTTTTTTTTATTAAATGTTGTGTCCTTACAAAGCAGTACGCTGAAAATTCATTACTCTCCAATGATTAAAAACCACAAGGTTTATATATTGTTCTGGTTTGAAACTTGAAAACAGTCATTGACTGTAACTCTGGGGGAAATAATCATGCAAAAAACACTTTGGTCATTTGTTGTCATGTTGTTTTTATTGGTGTCTGTTGTTCAGGCTTTGCCTGTCGGCATTGATGCTGTTAAGGTTAATGATGTTTCTTTGTCGCCTAATACTCTTAATCGTCTTGATGTTGAGCGTGGTGACACTATTGATATTGAGGTTGTTTTGACTGGTACTGATTCTTCTAAGAATGTTGAGGTTGAGGCTTTTATTTCTGGTTTTGAGTTTAATGATATTGAGCGTGTTTCCGATCATACTGGCTTGTTTGATGTTTTTCCTAATGTTACTTATGTTAAGCGTTTGTCTATTCCTTTGCCTGATACATTGGATAAGGATGATTACAAATTGCGCATTATTGTTTCTGACAGGAATAATGATGAGGTTGTGCAGAATTATAATTTGAAGATTGATGTTCCTCGTCATTTGGTGCGTGTGAAGGATGTTATTTTGACTCCTGAGAATGAAATTACTGCTGGTGGTGCTTTGTTGGTTTCTGTTCGTGTTGAGAATCTTGGTGCGAATGATGAAGAGGATGTGAAAGTAAAAGTCGCTGTTCCTGCTTTGGGTGTTAGTGCTACTAAATATATAGATGAAGTTGATAGTGATGATGATTCTGAGACTGAGGAAGTTTATTTGCGTTTGCCAGAGTGTGCATCAGCTGGTGTTTATGATGTTGTTGCTACTGTTTATTATGCTGAAGGTCATCGTACAATGACTGGTTCAGGCAAAATTAATGTTTTGAAGAATGAATTGTGTGATAGTGAGGGTGTTGTTTTAACCCAACCTTCAAAAGTGCTTATTAATATTGGCTCCAGTTTTGAAACTGTTGAGCCGGGCAGCACTGCTGTTTTTCCGATTACTGTGACTAATAATGGTCGTTTGAGCAGGAGTTTTAGTGTTGTTCCTTCTGCTGGTGATTGGGCTTCATTGAAAGTTTCGCCTACAAGTACTGTTGTGCTTGGCGCTGGCAAGACTCACACTACTTATATTTTTGTCACTCCTGATGTTGCTGTTGCTGATGGTGCTCAGGTAGTTACTGCGTCAATTAGTTCAAGTGGCGAAGTTTTTGAGCAGGTTGCTCTCACGGTTAATGTTGATTCGCCAGAAGAAAAATCAAGTACTTCATTCACTCTTAAACGCCTGCTTGAAATTGGTTTGGTTGTGTTGCTTGTTTTGCTTATTATTGTCGGAGTGATTGTTGGTTTTAGCATGCTTCGTGATGATGAGGAGCCTCCGCAACAACAACATGCTGAGCCTTATTATTGAGTCTGGTGTTGTGCGTAATAAAATGATTAAAAATAAAACTATCCAGATATTTTTCATTATTTTTTTGTTAGTTTTTGCGTTGCAAGTGGTTCCTTTTGTATTTGCTGATGAGTTTGTTGAGGAGTCTTCTGGTGTTTTTTCTGATGATGAAATTGAGTTTAATCTTAATATTGTTCCGGTTGTTTTTTATCAGAATGTTGCGCCTTGTTCTCCTGTTTTATTCAAAGTTTTGATTGAGAATGTGGGTGATTTTGAGGACAGTTTGGTTTTTTCTTTGTCGTCTTTTAGTGGTGCTTTAATTTCTCCTTCACAGGCTGTTCTTGCGTCTGGTGAAAAACAGGAAGTTGTAATTAGTTTTGTTCCTGATGATTGTTCTTTTTTTGGAGAGTTTCCTATTGTTTTTACTGTTGTTTCTGAAGTTACTGGCATTGTTGTTGAGCTTGATTTGTCGCTTGTGATTGATTCTGCTGATGTTTTGTCTGTTGGCGAGACTGTTGACAGGATTGTTGCCGGCAAGTCTCTTTTGATTGCAGACATTCCTGTTAAGAACATTGGCTCTTCTGATGCTAAGTATCGATTGGGTGTTGATGGTCCTGGGTGGATAAGATTTGAGAAGAATGAGGTTTCAGTTCCTGTTGGTGGCGAAACTTTTTTAAGGCTTATTATTAATCCTGATGAGTTGGTTGTTAGTGAGAAGTATTCTGTGGTATTAAATGCTTATTCAACAGTCAGTGATAGAGTTTATTCAAAGTCTGTTGTTATCGACCTTTCTGGCCCTGCGCTTATTTCTCGTCTTTTAGTTTTTGTTCCCAAAATCTTCTCATTTGTTAAAACTGGTTTGTTTGTTTTTGCAGATCGGAAGAGCACACGTCTGAACTCCAGTCACGAACGCTTATCT
>CAYPAC010000045.1:0-8705 GCA_964408615.1 uncultured Methanosarcinales archaeon | reverse complement strand
TTGCGGACGTGCCGGAGTGGCCAAACGGGCACGGTTCAGAGCCGTGTAGCTTAGTGCTTACGCAGGTTCGAATCCTGCCGTCCGCAGATTTTTTACTCGATATCTTTATATTGTAGTTCATCTTATTTGTTGTCATGCAGGAAGCAATAACAGTTTGGATTGAGCAAGCTAATAACGACCTAAATGCTGCGAAATATAATCTTGAAGGTAAGCAGTTATCAGTTGTGGTTCTTTTAGTGCAACAATCTGTTGAGAAAGCATTAAAAGCATTGTTTCTAAAAATGGCGGGAGAAATCCCAAAAGTACATGATTTAGTTTTTCTTGCAAAGAAACTAAAACTTCCTGAAAAATTGTATCAATATTGCAAACAGATCTCTCCTTTTTATATGCAGACAAGATATCCTGATGCTAAAGGATTCAAGCGGTTGTCTGAATTTTCTTTTGATGAATGTGAACAGTCTGTTAAAAATGCAGAGGAAATATTGGCATGGATAGAAAAAGAATTATAATAAAAGAGCTGAAACTTTTTAAAGAGAAATTATCAAGAAAGATTCCAGTAAAGACATTATTATTTTTTGGCAGCAGGGCAAAAGGAAAGGGCAATAAATACAGTGATGTAGATTTAATAGTAATATCTGATAAGTTCAAAAGAAAGAAGTTTCATCAAAGAGCAATCGATTTATATGATTATTGGGATTTAGATTATCCTGTTGATTTTCTGTGCTACACGCAAGAAGAGTTTAACAAGAGCAAAAGATTAAGCGTTTTAGTTAAAGAAGCAGTTAAAGAAGGGATAATGATATGAAGTATATAATTAATTAAGAATTTTGGTTGGAGAAAATTAACAATAAACTTGTTGTCACCCAGCTAAGAAATAAGAAACAGTATTACGTTATTTCGATAGTTGAAAATGATTTTCTTGAAATGCTTGAGAAAAAAATAGAAGAAGCTAATAAATCTGCAAGTAGAGTGTCAGAATTTTCCCAGACCAGGTCAATCAATCAGAAACAAGAAATAATTGATACAGTGTTAAATAATAGGGGCGTGATTTCTGGGAATTCATAGGTGGAAAAGGAACTTATAACAACATTCTAAAAGCATTTGAAGAAGCTGGAAAAGTTACCAAGCCGAGAATTAGGGATAAGTATTTGCACAGATGATTTTTTTCCCCTTTATTTAGTGCACTGGTCATTGGACAACCGCGCACGTAGGTTTTTTAAATTGTAAAATCTTGTTGTTGAGCATGATTTTTGTTGATTATCGTGAGCCGTCTTCAATGATTGATTTGTTGAGAAAACAAGGTAGTGTTTCAATTCGTAAGCTTGATCCTGCTGATTATGTTATTGGAAAGATTGGTGTTGAGCGCAAAACAATAACCGACTTTATTGTTTCATTGAAGTCATCGCGGCTTTTTGAGCAGGTTGCAAGGCTTAAGAGCGCGTATGAAGAAGCGTATCTTCTTGTTGAGGGTTTGATTGACTGGGATGACGTGAAGAATCCTTATTGGTTTTGTTTTGCTTTGCAAAGGGTTGTTTTGTTGGGTGTTCCTGTTTTATTTTCGAGTTCGCAGGAGAATTCTGTAAATGTGTTATCGCAGCTTGCGATGAAACAGGTGCAGGTTGCAATGCCTGTTGTTCTGTACAAATCTCGCATGTCATCACAAGTGCAACTGAGTGTTTTGTGTGCTTTCAATGGTATTGGTGTTAAACGTGCAACAAAGTTGTTGAAAGAGTTTGGCACGTTGCGTTCTGTTTTTTTTGCAGGATATCGTGAATTACGCAGGCGAGGTGTTTCGAAGTGTGCAGCGCGTTCTATTGTTGATTTGCTTGATTTGAAGTGTGCTGCTCAGAATGATAATCAAAAGACAGAAATACTTAAAAACATAATACGTAGCTGATAAAAGATGCATCTTGAACAACAAACTCGTGAACAAACAGCGCAGATTATTCTGAATGCAGTGCAATTTCATGAACGCCAGGTTGGTATCGGTTTCTTGGCGCTTATTTTGCAGGGTTCAAAAAGTAGGAGAGTTTTTGATAGGCAGTTGCACAATTCTCGTTTTTTTGGAGCGTTATTCTATTATTCAGTAGACGTCATTGAGAATTTTATTAAGCAATTGATTCAGTGCGAGCTTGTGACTGCTGTTAATATTGGTTACAAATTTTTTGTACCTGTGCTTCAAATAACTGATGCTGGAAAAAAAGCTTTGGAGGAGAAGCAAGAAATTCAATTGCAAGACGTTCGCATGATAGAACCGCTTGTTATTGGAGAATCTGCGAAACACAGTATGCACTTATTTCAACAATTAAAGAGTGTTCTTGCTGTTGCGAAATTTCGTGGTCTTGCAGAAAGTACGATTTGGGAACATTTGATTGTTGCAATTAAACTCGGCTTGCTTAGACCGTCTGATGTTGTTGAGCAACAAAAAATAGCAATTATTCTTGAAACAAAACATCGTTTGAAAACAACAGGGCTTAAAGATTTGAAAGAAGCATTGCCTGCAGACATCAGTTATGGAGAGATTAGGTGTGCAACACTAAAAGAAAGATCTTTTGAGAAAGTCTATGCTCAAAAAGAGTAAACCGTTGAGTTCCGAACTTTTTTAAGCAATCATGCCGTCCGCATTTTGTTGTTGGTTGCGACAGCATAACGGCGATAAAAATGTCATTGAATAAATTATTGTTTTACAGACTTGTTGCATTGAGCTTTGTTGCAATGCTTGTGCATCCTTCTTGGTTTGGTTAAAACTATTTCGTCTTCATTTCGTATGAGCCGTCCCAGTTTTCTGGTGGTGGTTCATTAATAAAGTGTTGGCATCTTTCTATGAATAGCTTGCACGCAGTGTCGTCTTTTATTTTTAGTGCTTCTTGAAATGTTTTTTGTGCTTCTTTGAATTTTTTGTTGAAGTATTTTTGCAGTGCTGTTTCGTATTTTTTTATGAATTTTTCTTCAGAATCAATGCACAGTTCATAAATATTAACAGGTATTTTTTTCCCTTTTACTTTTACTGCATCGAGTTTTCTGCATTTGAATTTTTCTTTTACGAGTGTGTGTGTTGTTTCTGATATTATTATGTGTGCGCCGTATGTTTTTGTCAGTCCTTCAAGTCTTGAGCCAAGGTTGACTGTGTCTCCCATTGCGGTGTAGTCAAATCTGTCATTGCTGCCCATGTTTCCTACAACTACTTCTCCTGTGTTGAGTCCGCATCCAATGTCGATTTGCGGATATCCTTGTGCCGCCCATTGTGGCTGTAATTTTTTTAGTTCTTTTATTTGTGCTATTGTTGCTCTGCATGCGTTTTCTGCATGTTGTTCATCTGTGAGGGGGGCATTCCAGAATGCCATTATTGCGTCTCCTATGAATTTGTCGACTGTGCCGTGGTGTTTTAGAATGATTGTTGTCATTGCTGTTAAGTATTCGTTGAGTAATGAAACTAATTGTTCTGCTCCTAATTTTTCTGATATTGTTGTGAATCCTCTTATGTCTGAGAAGAATATGGTTATGTTTGTTTTTGTACCCCCTAAATTAAGATTGTGTTTGTGTGCAATTATTTGTTGGAGTAAATCATTGCTGATGTATTTGCCAAATGCTGTTGTGAGGTATTTGTTTTCTTTTTTTTCATGATAGTAATTTATGCCTGTTCCTGTGCTTGTGAAGATTAATAGCGCTAATGGCACAAAAAAAAGGTCAAGTAAATAGTTGAAGTGTGTGAAAACAAAAATGCTTGTTAGCGCGTAAATAATGAGCAAGCTGAACATTGTGATTAATGATGTTATAGTGTGCAGTTTGCTTATGAAAAACAGTCCAAGAATGCTGGTGATTAGTGTTAGGAGAATTATGGAAGTTTTGCTTTGTTTTGTTAGAAATTCGTTTCTTATGAGGTTTTGGAGTATTGTTGCGTGTATTTCTACTCCGCTCATTGGTGTTCCGCGTGATGTTGGTACAAAGTATGTGTCGTGAAGGTTTGGCGCTGTTGCTCCAATCAGCAATATTTTGTCTGTGAAATTGTGGTTGTTGTTAATTACGTCGATTGCAGAATAAGTTTTGAACAGGTTTGTTTTCCCTCCAAAATTGATTATTGCTGTTGTGTCTTGAAGTTCTGCTGATGGATTCCATGCTTTTTTGTATAGTTTGAATGCAAATGGTTCTGTCTCTTGTTCTTTCTTTATCAAGACTTTTCTTGTTATGCCGTCATTGTCTGTGATGATGTTTACAAATCCGTATTCTATGTCGAAGATTGGTTTGTATAATTTGTCTTCGTTGATTTCTGCTGCAAGAATTATGTTTTTGTTTTTTTTAAGTATGTTTGCAAGTTCATTATCATTGTCACTTTTTTCAAAAAACGAAACATCTATCCCGATTGCATTTGCCTTTTTTGTTTTTGATAATAGTTTTGCAAAAATGTCGCGCGACCATGGCCATCTGCTGATGTTGTTTATGCTTGTGTCATCGATTGCTATTATTGCTATGTTGTCAAGCACTGGTTTTTCAGTATAAAGTCTGTCTGTTAGTGTTCCGCGCACGTGGCTGAATGCGTCAAATAGTGTGAACAAAACAAATGCTGAAAATAACACTGCAAAAATAAAAATTTTATTTTTGTTCATTGTTCAACAACCCTCTTGTGTTTTTTTAGGTGATTGATAAATTCTTCGTCTATTTCTGGTATTTGTCTTGGTTGCTGAACTGTTGGAATTTCTTTCTGTTGTTTTGTTTGGGTTTGTTCTTTTGAGTGTAAGGTTGCTAAATCTTCTTTTAGTTCACTGAGAAGTTTTTGTTTTTTGTGTTGTTCAAGCAAAGTGATTGTTTGTTGTGCCTGTGTTTTGATTCGTGTTATTTCATCTTGATTTAAGCTGCGTTTTATTAATTGCAGGTCTTGTTTTTTAATAGTTGCGAAGTCTTTGATTATTATAGTTTTTCCACCTGTAGTGTATTCAACACTGCCTTTTCCGACAACAATGTGGTCGTCGCTTAGTTCAAACATTGTTCCGCGGACTGATGCGATGCTGTTTTTTGTTGAAATGCTGAATGTGTCAATGCCTGTTAAGTGAACAAGTTTTGTCCATGTTGTGCCTGTTTCTTGTTTTATGTTTAAGTGTTGTTTTGTGATTTCAGTGAGTTTTACTTTTGTGTTTGGCTGCAATCGTATTATTATGCTGTCGTACAGTATTATTGTCGTGCTTGTGTTGCTTGTTTGGATTTCATCGTTTTCGTAAAGCAGTGTGTCTTGTTGAACAGTTTTTCCGTTGATAATGATTTTTCCATTTTCAGGATAAACCTGCCCTACTTCTGGTTTTGATAACAGAATTGTTGAGTACATAAAAATAAGCAGTATGCCGAGGCACAAAGTAATTATTGTTATTTTTTTTGTTATATTACTCATATTTTTTTGGCTAAGAATTATTTATACCTGTGATTTTTTCATTCATTCGCTGTATTTCTTTTGTTATACCTGCTATTTTTTCTATTGGTGCTATTTTGATTGGCATTTTTTGTTTCATTTCATCAACATCGTGCATTCCTTTGTCTGTTTCGTCAAGTTTTTGCACAATATCGTCATCGCTTAGGTCGTATTGTGTTTTTATCATGCGCATTATCGTGGTGTGTTTTTTCATTTCAAGCGCGCGCATGTGTTTTAGTTCTTTTATGGCGTGTGAATAATATTTTTTGACTTCTTCCATTTCTGCATGATTTGCTTTTCTTTTGTTTTTGTTTTCGACTACATCCATTTCATTGACACTAAAAATTTCTTTTTCTTTTTCGTATTGTACTGTTCCGTCTGCTGTTAGTATTTTGTTTTCGCTTAGCTGAAATCCTGTTCCTCTGACAGATGCTATGCTGTTGCTTGTTTGTATGCTGAAGCTGTCAATGCCTGCAAGTTTCATGAATGTGTTCCATGTTGTGCCGGTTGTTTGTTTTACAACAGGATTTTTTATTGCCAGTTCGTCGAGTGTTATTTTTGTTTGTTCTTCAAGGCTTACCAGAATGCTTTCGTGCAGTATTACTGTTGTTTTTCCGTTTTTTGTTTCAATTATGTCTCCTTCTGAAAGTTTCATGTCGTTTGTCGCTGAATTCCCGTTTACAAGCACTGTTCCTGTTTCTATGTGCAGTTGTGCTTTGACGGTTGGTGATGTTAGAATGGTGTATGTGAGTCCTGCGATGATAATAACAATTGCCAGTATTAATCCAATAATTATTTTTTTGAGCATCACTGGCTCGGAGAACAGTCTATATATAAATGTTCGTGCAGTTAAAATTAAATACTTTAAAAACTTCTTTGCTGTATGAAGTCTCATTACTCTGTCACGAGGAATGATTTTGGTTTTTGGCGTGTTTTGCAAATTATTTTCAGAAGTGTTTGGTTTGAGTACAAAGGGCGTGTTTTTTTGTTTTTTCTGTTCGCGTCTGTTTCTGGTGTTTTGATGACGATTGCTCCTAAATTGTTGCAGGAGATTATTGATGGGATTATTTCTGGTTTTTTTGAAGTTTCTTTTTTGAAACTGTTGTTGTTTTATGGTGCTTGTTTGTTGGGCGGTGAGCTGGGTAGTTTTATTTCTTGGCAGTTGAGTAATTTTGTTGCTACAAAGGTTGAGGATGAGTGGCGGTATGCTGCTTTGGGGCATTATTACGAATTGTATCTTTCTTGGCATGATCGCAGAGATTCTGGCTCTATGGGTAACAAGATTGAGAAAGGGGGGAGTGCGATTTATGTTATGATTCATGAGTTATTGGGTTCTCAGTTGTTGATTTCGCTTATTACTCTTGTTTTTGTTGTTGCTTATAGTTTTTGGTTGTTTCCTTTTATCGGTTTTTTGATTGTTCTTCCTATTCCTGTTTATGTTGTTATTACTTATCTTCTTTCAAAGAAAATCGCCAAGGGACAGATGCGGTTGAACATTCTTTCCGAGACTGCCAACAAGACGTTGTATGATGGCATGGCTAATGTTCGTTCTGTTAAGGCTTTTGGTAAAGAGGTTGCTGAAATGCTTAATTATGCCCGCAAGTGGACTTCGTATCATTTGTTTGAGTACGTTGTTGAGCGCTGGTGGTTTGTGCAGGGTTTTGTTCAGAAAATTATTGAGATTAGCATGCGCACTATTGTTCTTGCTTATTGTGTTTATGCTGTGTTTAATGGTTCTTTGACTGTTGGCGAGGTTATTCTTGTTGTTAGTTATCAGCAGATGACTTTTGCGCCTTTGCAGCCGTTAAATTAGCTTTTTACGCGGCTTAAACGTCAGGTTAAAAAAACGTCGCGTTTGTTTGAAATACTTGCTGAGAATGATAAGTTAAAAGACTCAGGGGATGCTGTCGGTATAAATCAATTAAAAAAAGAAATTGTGTTCGAAACTGTTTCTTTTGAGTATGCTGGAAAGGTTGATGCACTGCATGATATTAACATAAAAATTCCTGCAGGTACTACTACTGCTTTGGTTGGCAAAAGCGGCGCTGGCAAGTCTACTCTTGCTTTGTTGTTGATGCGGTTTTATGACCCAAGCAATGGTAAAATTTTGTTTGATGGTGTTGATTTGAAAAAAATAAAGCGTTCTTATTTGCGGCAACAGATTGCTTGGATTCCGCAGGATACAAGTTTGTTCAACCGCAGTATTAAGGAAAACATTGCGTATGGCAATCCGAAAGTATCCATGAAAGAGATTATTTCTGCCGCAAAGCTTGCTCACGCGCATGATTTTATTCTTCAGACATTGAAGGGTTATGATTCTGTTATTGGCGAGCGTGGTGTTAAATTGTCTGGCGGACAGCGTCAGCGAATTGCTATTGCCAGGGCGTTATTGATCAAGCCAAGTGTTTTGATTCTTGATGAATCAACAAGCCATCTTGACAGTGAAACAGAGAAAGCAATTTCAGAATCCATCAGAACATTACACCACAAAACTACTCAAATAATTATTGCACACCGTTTGTCAACTATTTTGCATGCTGACCAGATTGTTGTTCTTGACAATGGCAGAATTATTGCTGTTGGCAAGCACAATGAATTGTTGAAAAATCCTGTTTACAAAAGATTGTATGAACTGCAGTTTCATAAGAATGAATGATTATCTTAATAAACTTAATTTGCTCACTAATTCATCAAAAACTTTCTTTTTTTTCTCGTTAGATAAAGTGAATAAAACTTTCTCAATCATAGCTTCTGAGATAGTAAATAAATAATTAAGTTTTATTACGCTGTCTTTCATAGCACCTTCTTTTTTCGTGAGTGGTATTCCTTTCATTTCGAGATTGCTGGTTATTCCCGCAGCAACGACATTGTTAAATTCTTCAAATAAAACTAATGCAGGCCGTTTCTTTGTTTCAAATGTGTCTGTGAACTGAATGGTGGCTAAAACAACATCGCCTGGCTTATGCATTCTCCCACGCTTCGTCTTCTTTGTTGTCCCACAGTTCTTTCATCTTTGTTTGTTGAATTTTGTGAAGAAACTCATCGTATTGGTTATTCTTTTTGATGCGCTTAAATACAATGATCATTCGTTTTATAAGATCGTTATAAGTTTCTCTAGGATATTCTCTGATTTCTTTTAACAAAGTAACCAGAGACTTATCAATTTGTATCGTTGTCGCAGTCATTATACATCAAATATAGCTGATATATGACAAATTATATAAACCTTTCTGTTTCTATACAAAAGTATTTATATTTGTAGATAACTTTATAAACACATTCACTAAAACTGCAGTGATGGAAAATA
>CAYPAC010000044.1:7161-8906 GCA_964408615.1 uncultured Methanosarcinales archaeon | reverse complement strand
TTTTGCTTCTCCTGGAATGTTTAGACTTCTATGTACTTTGCCAAACGTCAGTATTAGTGTTTTTCCCTCGAATGTTTTGTTGTTTGCTGTTGTTATTGTGAAGTTGTTTTTGTTTTTGTCTACTTTTGTTACGCGGTCAATTATTATTTCTGCTCCAAAACTTTCTGCTTGTTGTTTGAATTTGTTCATTAGTTCTGGTCCTGGGCTCGCGTCTACTCCTGGATAATTTTCTATGTGGTTTGTAAGACTTGTTTGTCCGCCAATGTCAACACTCAGAACTATTGTTGACAATTTTTTTCTGCAGGTATAAATCGCAGCTGTCAATCCTGCTGCTCCTGCGCCGATAATGATGACGTCATAGATTTTCATGAGAAATTTATTCTTTGATTGGTTGTTTAATAATGTTTTGTTCGCGAGTCTGCTTTGGAAGCGTTGGAAAGAGTTAATTAATTATATTTGTTCTTTATTAAAGGAAGCATGTACAAAAAAAGAGAGGAGTTTGATTTTGTTGTTGGCAAAGTAAAGTGCCGTTTGGTTGTTGATTTTGTGCTTGATGAATCAAAAGTCAGGCTTGCTTTTGTTCCGGAATGTGTTATGCGTAATAAAGAAGTGCCTGCTTTGAACAATAATTGTCTTTTGGGTATTGGCGAGCTTACGCATTTGACTGCAATTTTTTTGTATGAATCTGTTGTTGAATTATTGGAGAATGAGCCGCTGATTATCCCTTCCCCTGAAGCTTTTGATGATGAAGAAACTGATTTGTTTGAAATTGTTCTTGAAGTTAGTTCTGGTGCGCGTGCATGGGAGTATGATTCTTCTTCAACATTTTGCAGTCCGCATATTGTTTTAATAGCTGAACCTATTTTTACTGCTGTTGCTTCTGCACTTGTTTGTAATGAAGTTGTGCGCAAATTGAAGAGTGTTTCTCCCTCGCTTGTTTGGCCAACTGTCGTGCATGAGTTTATGCATCATGCTGATCATGTTGCTATAACGCGGTTATGGAAGGTTGAAACCAAATATAAAAACATGATTAAAAAAGTTGCTGAAGCACATTCTAGTGAGGCTAATCCGTCTCTGTTGTTGTTTTTGTTGCTTGGTGGTATTCGTGCTGAGGGTTTTGGATGGTTTTGTAAGGAATTTGAAAGCCAGCAGCTTTCTTTTGGCACAAAATCTTATGTAACTTCTATGCATGATAAAATATTGGGTTTTGCTTCTTCTTTGAATGGCAGATTGTATGCTGAATTGTCTGATGCAAAATATTTTCTTGGGCGTCATTTGTGTTGTATTATCGCTTTAGGAGAAGCAAAAGAGCGGAAATTGCGTGTTAAGCGTATTCATCGTTACCGTAGTGAGGTCACAGAGTGTAATGTTGACGTAATCATTTCAGATTTTTTGAATGATGTTGATGATTGGTTTTTGTTGTTGCCTGATTTTTTTTATAATTCTGCGCGAAAAAATATTATCAGAACAAAAAATTTTGCCCAGTTCTTAACGTTATATGAAAATTCATGCAATGCAGTTGGTATTCCTTTGGATGCTCGTTTTTTGTGTTGGGAAGAATATCATGCTGTTAAAAAAACAGTTTATGAAAAAACAAAGCAGGGAAAAAAAATTACGCAGGGGATTTGGACTGTTGTTGAATGGTTAAAGCGGCCTTTTAGATGATTTATTTCTTTTTCACACCCGTCTTTGCGCATTTGTCTGAGCAGAACCAGTATGTTTCTCCTCTGTATTCACGTTCAACA
>CAYPAC010000044.1:0-7151 GCA_964408615.1 uncultured Methanosarcinales archaeon | reverse complement strand
CTTTCTACTATTTCGCTTTCATCTTGTGATAATATTTTTCCGCATACTGGGCAATGTGCTTTTTGCCCTCTACCTGTTGCCCCCTCTGCAAATCCTTCTTCCCATGGTTCCATTTCGTCGTCTTCTGTTAGCTCTTCTCTGCCTTCTTCTGTGTATATGTCTGCCTCTTTTTGTCCAGTGTGGATTTTTAGTTCTTCTTCATCATGTGTTCCTTCGTGTTCTTCTGATTCGAGAAATTCTTCTGGCTCTGCATCTATTTCGTGTCGTGCGAGGTTTCCTTCGAATATTGTTTGCTTTTTTTTGGGCATTTGATGAACGACTGTTGTGGACTATTTAAATTTTATTGCGTTGAATCACAAGCTTTTTAAATTACATCATAAATATTGGCGGTTAGTATGGAATCAAAGCTTGTGTGTATTTCGTGCAAGAAATTGTTGTCTAACAATAGTGGGATTGCGAGGTTTTTGTGTCCTCAGTGTGGTAAATCTGAGATTGTTCGTTGTGCGCACTGTCGTAAGATTGCTGCTAAATATGTTTGTCCGCAGTGTAATTTTGAGGGTCCTAACTGAAGATGGCAAAAGTTGTTGTTACTCTGGACGTTATGCCTGAAAGTCTTGATGTTAATCTTGAGTCTTTGCAAAAAGAGGCTGAAAAAAAGATTTCTGCGTTTGGCGGTGATGTTCACAAAGTAACTGTTGAGCCTGTTGCTTTCGGTCTTAAAAAACTTAAAATTATGTTTGTCATGGAGGAAAGCAAGGGTAGTACTGAACCTTTGGAGAATGAGTTGTCTGGGTTGCAGGGAGTTAGTTCTGTGACTGTTTCTGACGTGCGAAGAACGGTGGGATGATGGCTAATTTGTGGAAAAAGCTTAAGCCTATGATTTCTGGTTTGTTGGTAATTGCAATTATTGTTGGTCTTGTTCTTTTGTTCGTGCCAAAGGAAAAGCGTTTGCCTCGGCAGATTTATGAGGAAACGCTTACAAAAGAACTTTCTCCAGATAGTGTTCATTTTGGTGATTTGGTTATGATTAATTATGTGCTTTCTATTCCTTCTGATGACGAGCGCATTGTTGATACTAATGATGTGGCGCTTGCTAAGGAACATAATCTAAAAACATTTGCTGATGGCCCTATAAGAATTATTGTTGGCAAAAGCGGCAAGGTTAAGGGTTTTGATGATGCTTTGCTTGGCATGAAAGTTGGTGATGAAAAGGAAACATGGATTCCGCCTTCTCAGCCTGTAACAAAATACATGCTTAACAAGACGCGGGAGGTTGTGCGCAGTCAGCATATTTTACGCAGGCAGTCGTTTCCTTTGGATGTTTTTAATAAAGTGTTTAAAAGAACACCGCGTGTTAATGATGTTGTGACTAGTTCTTTGTTTCCTTGGAATTATAAGATTTTTAATGTCACTGATGCTGCTGTTGGTGCTGAAGCTTTGATTAAGGAAGGTCAGGAGTTTGTTTTGCCAGGTTTTGATTGGAAGTCTAAAGTTATTGCCGTGAGGAGTGTTGATTTTGTTGTGATTCATAATCCTAAAGAAGGACAAGTTGTTGAGACTGAACTTGGCCCTGCAGCAATTTCAACAAGTGAAGGTAAATTACGAATGACTTATGATTTGTCAGAAGGCCAGTTGGTGAATTATTCCCGTGAGGTTATGGGTATTAAGACTCCGCATGTCTTCAAGGTCACTAATGTTTCCGAACAAAAGATTGTTCTTGAGCGTTATGATGCTCCTGCTGAGAAGACTTTGAGGTTAAAGGTTTCTTTGCTTGAGCGCGTGCCTGCTGAGGATTTGAAGAAGTAATTTTTGTGGTGCATTTGTTCTTATTCCATCTCCCATAAAGTGCGTTGGTATTGCCTTAAATTTTCTTTTTTCTAATTCTTTGAGAACGATTTCTTTTTTTGTCAATGGAACAGATGCAATGCTTGCAAGTTTTGGCAGTGCGTAAAATCCTACAATGTTTGTTTTTGATTCCTGAAGTGTTGTTTGCAGAAATTCAACATGTTGTTTCTGTTTTAACATATTGTTAACAAGTTCTGTTTTCCACAAATTTCCAGTCCATAACGGTCCTGCAGCAATAGTATTTGTTGCACAACAGTTTCCTTGATTTATTCTTGAAATTGTTGTTTGTCTGCATTTTGTGCAGAATAATAAATACTGGTGTTGTGCAAGTATTTCATCAACTGCTTGTTTTCCTTTCTTGCACTCAAAATAAATTCTGTAGTAATGTTCTGTTGCGTGTGAAAATATTGGCTGTAATGCTTTGTCGTATTGCGCTCCGATAAGTTGTGTTTTCCTGCACAGTATTCTTATTGCTGTTTCGTGCATGATTTCGTTTTTGAGTGGTGTTGCCCAATATTTTCGTTGGCATGCTTTTTGGTGCGTTCCTGCAAGTGCTGATGTGTCTGTCGCAGTGATTGCCAGAATGCCGTTGCGCGAGAGTCGTTTTATTGCAGCATCTAAATAATGATTTGGGCTTCCGAACGGATCAATATCTATGTAATCAAAGCCGTTTGATTTTAGTAAGAATAATGATGCATCTTCATTGTTGACCGTTATTTTTTTCTTTGAAAGCTTGTTCTCTTTTATCAGTTTTTGCATTGTTTTCTTAAAATTTTTGTTGTTGTCATTGAACGCTACGTGTTCAACAATTGTTGCTGGTAGTTCTTTGAGAAATCGTGCTCCTCTGATGCCGCTTGCTACTAGCGGGTCTGCTATTCTTAAATGTTTTTTTCCAAGTGCTTTTAATAGAATTATTGCAATGTCTCTGTTGAACTTCATTACTGGATTATAGAAGACTTCCATTTCTTTTGAAACTATTTTTACTTTAGGAACTTTGATTGTTGCTTTGCCTTCTTTGATGGTTTGATAGCTCATGTATCGTTACAAAATGATTGTGTTTTTATACTCTTCCACAACATTTATAATAATCTGCTATTTCAGTGCTAAAATGCCGTCTCAAGTTCATGCATTGCATATTTTAGTAAAAAGTGAAGATGAATCTTTTGAAGTTCTTTACGATGTGAATCATGGTAAAGATTTTGCAGAGGTGGCTAAACAAAAGTCTTTGTGTCCTTCTGGAAAAAAAGGTGGTGATTTGGGCTGGTTTGGTCGTGGTCAAATGGTTAAGGAATTTGAGATTGCTGCTTTTAATTTAAAGCCAAATGAAGTTTCTAAGCCTGTTAAGACGCAATTTGGTTATCATATCATTAAAGTTATTGAAGTGAAATGATGGTTTACAGGCCTAAAACTGCTCAGAATGTTGAAATTTATGTTGGTCAGAAATATCATGATAATTTGAGGTCTGCGCAAAGATTAATCAGTGATGCAGTTATTTCTTGTCTGGTTACTGTGGGCCCACGAACAGAAGGGTGTGATTGTGATGTTTTGTACGGCCAATTCTTCGATGGTGACAAGAGAGCGCAAGAGCTTGCACAAAAAATAAACAAATGCGATGGTTTGTGCGCAAAGATTGTTGATGTTGATCCGAAGTAATCTTTATATAATTTTGGAACATTAAAGATACTAAATGATAATCGAAGTAATATTGCTAATAATCATAATTCTCAACCTAATGCTTATGAGCATTCTTGCATTTTTGGGTGAAAAGAATTGGTTGTTGGTTTCTGCAATTATTGAGGCATTACTGGGTATTGCTTTTTCTTTGTTGGTAAGCTAAATCTTTATATACAATATTCATTCTATTCCTGTGATGCCTAAAAAAAAGTTTTTTATTACTACTGCTATTCCTTATGTTAATGCTCCTCCGCATATTGGTCATGCTTTGGAGTTTGTTCAGACTGATGTTATTGCTCGCTGGCATCGTCTTAAAGGAGATGATGTTTTTTTCTTGTCTGGCAGTGATGAAAATGCTCAGAAGAATGTTCTTGCTGCTGCTGAAAAGAATGTTGATGTTAAATTGTTGGTTGAGAAAAATAGTGATTTGTTCAAGGAACTTCTTAAAACTCTTAATATTTCTAATGATGATTTCATCAGAACAAGTGTTGATAAAAAACATAGTGCTGGTGCAATCAAAATTTGGAAAGCCTGTGAAAAGTCTGAAGACATTTACAAAAAGTCTTACAGTGGTCTTTACTGCATTGGTTGTGAAGCTTTTATTACTGAGAAAGAATTGGTTGATGGCAAGTGCGCTGAGCATTTGAAGACTCCTGAGATTGTTTCTGAAGAAAACTATTTTTTTAGATTATCCAAATATCAAAAGTTGCTGAAAGAGCTTATTTCTTCTGACAAATTAAAGATTGTTCCTGAATCAAGAAAAAACGAAATGCTTAGCTTTATAGACGCAGGTTTGGCTGATTTTAGTGTTTCTCGCCCTGCTGAACGAATGAAGGGCTGGGGTATTCCTGTTCCTGATGACAAGTCTCAGATTATTTATGTTTGGTTTGATGCTTTGACGAATTATATTACTGCTTTGGGTTTTGCTAACAACTCACAAATGTTCAAAAAATTCTGGCCTGCCGATGTTCATGTTATTGGCAAGGGTATTACGAGATTTCACGCGATTTATTGGCCTGCGATGTTATTGTCGGCCAAAGTTGCCATGCCTAAATCCTTGTTTGTTCATGGTTACATTACTGTTAATGGTCAAAAGATTAGTAAATCATTGGGAAATGTTATAGATCCTGTAGAAATAGTGAAAAAATATGGTGCTGACAGTGTCAGATATTTTTTGTTAAGGCATATTAGTCCTTTTAATGATGGTGATTTTTCAGAATCTGCTTTGGTTAAGAGTTCAAATGCTGACCTTGCTGATGGTTTGGGTAATTTGTTGCAGAGGACTTGTGTCATGGTTCATAAGTATTTCAGTGGCGTTATTCCTAAGCCGGTTAAGTTTACTGATAAAGAACATGCTTTAATCAAAGCGGTTTCAATTTTTGATGACGTTGATAAATTAATGAATAATTTTGAGTGGAATCGTGCTCTTGAAAGAATTTTTGAATCTGTGCACCGGTGCAACAAATATGTGACCGAAACTGAACCATGGAAAATTTCTGATAAAAAAAGGCTTGCTACTGTTTTGTATGTTCTCATTGAGTCTTTAAGAATTTTTTCAATTCTTTTGTCTCCTTTTATTCCTTTTTCTGCTGAAAAAATTTCTGCTCAGCTTGGCCAAAAACATTGTGCATTCAAAAATATTGAGTTTAAAAAAACAACAAATGGTAAAATAAAGTCTCCTGAAATTTTGTTTCAAAAGATAAAATGATTATTTTAATTTTCCTTCGTTGTATGCTTTGTCTATTGCCCACATTGCAGGGACTGTTTCTGTGATGTATGCAGTATCTACATTTTTTGAGCCGCGGATTTGTTGCATTCTGCTGAGAATAATGTCAAAAAAATGTTGCATTCCTGTTTTTGGTTCTTTTGAATAATTTGTAAGAATGTTTTTTAGTTCTTCGTCTTTTGTGGTTGCTGCAATGTGTTTGAGGGTTTGTGGTTCATGGATTGCAAGATAGTCTACGCTTAAATAAAACAAGTGTAGTGTTGCGACGTATTTGAGTAAATTATTGTTTGAATTTAGGCATGAGAGATATGCCAGTGCTTCTGCATCTGCTTCGCGCATGTATCCGCGCGCATGTGCTTGCTCGTGTATTACTGACCATATTGTAAAATCATCTTGTGCGCTTGTGTCGACAATGCATTCAAATGATGCCAGTGAAAATGCTCCGATTCCTGCTTTTCTTAATGGGAGGTGTGATTGTTTTATTTTTTTATATGCTGATATGTTTGTTTTGTTTATTTGATAGTATGCGTCATCAAGTGCTTTTTCAAGTGTGGCAACAAATTCTTTTTTTTCAAGTTTAGTGCCGTATATTTGTGGTATTATTTTGCGGGTTCTGGTTGTAAGTTCTTCTAAATCAATTGTTATTTGTGTCGATAATTTAGTTTTGTCAATAATGTGTGTTCTGCTTATGTTTAGTCCTCCCAATGCGGTTAATGCAAGAACGCAGACTGCTCCTTTTTTTGTCAGGCTTGTTGTTGATTCTGCAAATGTGGTTGGTAATTGTCTAAAATAATTGAGTGTTTCTGATGCGATTTGGCCTATTGTTTGTTCTTTTATTTTTCTGAAAATTTCGCGTGTTTTTCTCGCGCCTGAGATTATGCCTTTTCCAGTTCTATAAATCAAGCAAATCATTCCTGTTGCAAATAATGCTTCAATGATTGAGAATGGCATTGCATCTCCTATAATTCCTTCTATTCCTGCTATTGGTTTGTAAATTCCGTTTGAATAATATGTGTCAATGACTGCTGGCGGAAGTTGGTAAAGCAAATAAGTGTTTCCTCCGATGAGAAGTGCTTCAAGGCTGTTTTGTTGCCATGTTTTTTGTTTTTGTTCTGGTTTTTCTTCTGCCATTCAACATGACAATTTCTCTATACTTTTTAAATATAACGACCAAATTAAGAAACTATTTTAAACTCTGTGTTAACAACTTTTGTGTTATGGATTTGAAGAGCATTCTTTTTCCGCATGATAGAATTCGTCCTATTCAGGAGGCTTTTATTAATGATGTTCTTTCTTGTTTGGAAAAACAAAAGTGTTTGATTGTTCATGCTCCTACTGGTTTGGGAAAGACTGCTGCGTCGCTGTGCCCTGCACTGTCTTTTGCTCAAAAAAAGAATCTTACTGTATTTTTCTTAACTTCACGTCATACTCAGCACAAAATTGTTATTGACACTGTTCGTGCGATTAAGCAAAAGTATGGTGTTACTATTTTAACAACTTCAGTTATTGGCAAGAAGCACATGTGTTTGCAGTCAAATGTTGAATCTATGCGTTCGAATGATTTTACAGAGTACTGCAAGTATTTGCGTGAGAATAACAAGTGTGATTATTATGCTAATGTGCGGACTAAACAGACTGCTGAGTGTAAGATTGCTTTGGCTGAATTGAAAAAAAATGCACCGTCAACAACTGAAGAGGTTATTTCTTTAAGTTCTGAAGCTCGTGTTTGTCCTTATGAAATTTCCTTGTTGACTGCTGAAAAGTCTCAGGTGATTATTGCTGATTATTATTATTTGTTTAACAGCAGTATTCGTAATTCTTTTTTGGCTAAAACAAAAAAGGAACTTCAGAATGCAGTTATAATTATTGATGAGGCGCATAATCTGCCGTCGCGCTTGCGTGAATT
>CAYPAC010000043.1:0-9003 GCA_964408615.1 uncultured Methanosarcinales archaeon | reverse complement strand
ATTCAGTTTGGTTGACAATGAAAGAATGACAAATTATTCTTTTAACAGAATTCCGAGAGTTACAATTACAAAAACAGGTGTTGCTTCTGTATTGTTCATTAATATTACGCAAGCTAATGGTACGAATCTTTCTCAGGATGTTAATTTGTCGTCTAATAGAGTTCATGTTAATACTTCTCGTAGCAGTGGTTTGAATTTAACTGCTAACATTACTTTGTTTAATGCAAACTTGCCTGCGATAAGAGTGGCATTTGACGACGTTAATTTTGTTGATTGTCCACAAAATGTTTGCAGTGATGCAACAACTTCTAACAACAATACTTTATTTAATGTCAGCCACTTCACAACATATCAAGGACAAAGCGCCAGAATTAATATCACAATTCCATTGAACGGAACTATTGTCAGGCCGTCAGATAACATCACAATTAATGTTTCTGAATTATTAGGAACAAATTTTGTCGACAAAATAAATGTTACAATCAATAATGAAACAGTTTTGATGTCTTCTGTTAATGTTGAGAACTGGACAGCAACATTCATTATCAGAAACGAAACACCAAGAATATTGAACGTAACAGCTACAGGTTACAACATTTCTGTTGGTGCTGGAACAAATGTTACAGATGCTATTGAACTCCGCCTTGACAGGCCTGTTGGCCAAGCAACATCTCCAGCACAAATATTGGCGTGTTCAAACCAAACTTATGTCTTGAACAATACAGAAGTAACAATAAGAACAATATATGACTTGGACACGTTACATGACAGCATTAATCTTTCTGTAACAAATGTTTCTGGATTAGTGTCTAATCTAAGTGCAAATGCACAAATTCTTAATCCAACAAATTATCAGTTAGAATCAAACTATTCATTCATTGCTATTGAAGAAGGACAGTACAACATTACTTCAGTTGTTAGCACGATTGCAAACCAGACATTTAACAGCAGTTTTATTTTAGTAAACACAAGAATCAACACAACACTAAATATTACCGGAGCAAATGTTACTCAAATAATTATCAGAGATGTATGTGGAAAAAACACAATCAACCAATCAATAGGAAGAACATCATTACTAATGCCAAACAATTCAAGGTTTGATTTACAAATTACTTTTGAAAAACAGCCATTATTAAACTTGACGCCGTTTGTTCTTAACAACAGCAACAGCATTCCATTAATAAATGCATCAATAGATTACAACAAAAGAATTAATGAAACAGAACCGCCAAGAGGCTACAAGCGCGTTGACTTCTGGGAAAATAACATAACTAATCTAAGATATGACAATCTAACAATAAGATATGATTACGCAGATATTGAATCAACAATTGAAAGAGAAAACAGACTAAGACTGTATAGATGTGATGACTTGCCCACTTGCACTTTAACCAGACAAAATATTACTCTTAATACTGTTGCAAATACAGTAACTGCCGCATATACTGGTAATAACATGACGACTGCAAGATTAATGCTGGTTGAGCCGGCTGTAACAAATGCTTCTTTATTACAAGCGCCAATTGTTGAAGAATTTAACATTTCAAGAAAACACCCAAATATTGGCGAGCTTGTTGACATCAGGACAACATTAAACTTCACTCAGGAAGTGTTTAATGTTACTTTAACAGTAAACGGAACAGTTATAAATGTTCAAAACATCACAACACTTATAACAAACCAGAAATTTATTTACAGATACAACTTCACGCCAAGCAATCTCGGCACGTATCATTTAATAGTTAATGCTGTTTACGAAAATACGTTAGAAACAGAGGTCACAAGATCATTATTTGTCAATTCAAGAGCAAATGTCACGTTAAGCGCAACTGGCTTTACAACATTAACATTGCAGGACAGAGAGAATAATGAAACAATTGGAACTGCAACACCACCTCCATTATCATTAGAAGTCACAACCGGAAGATACAATTTTAGATTAGCAGACACGACAACCGGAGTCACTGCATTAATGCGCAACACCAGCGTTACTGGAACGAGTACTGTTGCAGCACTTGAAGGGGGATTAACAACTGCTGTTACTGACAGAAAAGTACATGATGCATTCAAGCTCACATCAACTTCTGACTTTGAATTTGTTGACCTAATATTTGATTATTCAACAATAGAAAACGACACTACAAGAGAACAAAACTTTCAATTATACAGGTGTACTGATGCAAATACAGTTACTATCAATGCAACAGCATTTAACTGCACAAGCTGGGATGACATCAATGCGACAGTCAATACATCCACCAATGAATTACGAAAAACACTCGATAGCTTATCTGCATTCGCAATAGCAGAAACTCTTTCACAAATACAGCAAAATGTAAGCAAAACTGTTGTAAGCAGTGGAGGGGGGGGTATTGAGGCAAAGAAAAAAACTATTGCCGCACTTTCATTCATAACACCAAAACAAGCATTAGTAATGCACGGAAGAGACGAAATGACTGTGGTATTCACTGTCAGAAACACAGGCAAAATGACACTGAATGACATCAAGCTTGATGCATACACTGACACAAAAGACCTTACATTAAGATTGGAAAGAACAACAATTCCATCGCTTCCGCCAGGTGAATCAGCACAAGTAAAATTATTCATACAAAGCCACACACAACCTGCTGTTTATGAAATTATTATAACAGCAACTGCAACAAATGTTCAGCTTGTTCAGACTTCAAAATTATACATAACTCTCGAAGAAATCAGCGAACTTGTAGGAACTGAACAAACACTGGCTGAAATAAAAACTGCACAAGATGTATTACAACAAAATCCACAATGTTTTGAGCTGAATGAGTTTTTGACACAGGCAGAACTTGCACTAAAAGAACGAAAATATGAAAAAGCAAGATCGCTTGCATCGGCTGCGATTGAAGGATGCAATGAGCTCATTGCTTACAGCGCAGAACTCCAACAACCAGTTCCAATCATTGACTTGGAAAAACTAAAACTTTTTCTGATTATTGGAATAGCTGTTGTCAGCATTTTTGTTGTCATAGGAGGATATTTGCTTGGAATGGGACACCGCCACAAAGAAGAGCCGAAAAAGTATTATCGTTTAAAAATACCTGCAAAACGAGTAAGTATAGGCAGACGTATTCTAACAGGCAAACTTCCATGGTTTAAAGGCAAAAAACACGAAAAAGAAATAAAGTACAAAGAAGAAAAACGCAAGAGAATCACGAGTATTGAGAAGAAATTAGGCAAAGCTCCAAGCGTGCCGTTTTACACACCGCCAGCAAGAAGAAGGTTTTAAGAAGATGCAAGAAGAATTATAGAAGGTGATAAGCATGGCTGAAATTGTAAGTTTTAGATTTAGGGAGGATGAACTCAACCACATAAACCAGTTATCTGCTGCTAAAAGAACAGACAAAACAAACGCTGCAAGAGAATTAATAGAATATGGCTGGACTTTTTACATTTTAAAGCAGTATAAAGAAGGCAGAATATCACTTGAGTGTGCTTCAAAAGAGTTACATATGACAATGAGCGACTTCATAGATTTGTTATCTGATGTTGGAATACCTTCGCCAATAACTTTTGAGGATTATTTAGAAGGATTAAAGAATGTTTTATAACAAAATCATTTTTTTTTCCAGATTCATAAGTATTAATTCTTCTATTATTCACTTTTTGTTCACTTTTATTGAACATTAAATTAGTTATAGCAACGAAATTACTTGTTTGACATCTTCAAGAAGCCCTTTGATTTCTTCATCTGTGTGGTTTACGTTATATCTTGCTTCTGTAACCCTGTCAAGGATTTTTGCAGTCTTTCTTTTTAAATACCTGTCAATCTTTCTTCTGGCAAGCTCATCAATAAGCTCCTCGTTTGTGAATGAATACCTCAAATTAAAATACTGCTTGAAAAAGTCCCGCAAGAGAATGTGCAGTTTAGTGACAAGTTTTTTCTGAGTTTTCTCCCTGCTCAGATTGTTTAATTGTTTTAGTGCTTGGATTCGCAAGTTTTGTTTTTTATTAGTAGTTACCGGTGTTTTCTTCTCAAACAATCTTTTGAATGGATTCCACATAACATAAAAGAAACCACAGAAGAATATATTTATTTGCAACTACTGATAAGTAACACTAAAAGTTTAACTACTTATAAAACAGTTCATCTTAAAAAAGGGGGGTATTGTGAACAAACATCGCAAAGTTACAACTACTAAAGTAAAGGGCGAACTATTGAGTGACAAGAGCGCTCTTTCTGAATCTGCCAAGATACTGTCAAAAATAAAAAGCAAGATTTTTTCAAAAGAACACAAGCCGTTAATTGCTCCACACTACATTCTGCCTTACAAAGAAAAAATAGACCTTGCAAAAAGCGAAATCAGAAAATTAATCATTGGCCAAGACTACACAGTCAATGCATTATTACGTTCAATGCTCTGTGATGGACACACTTACATAATTGCATTGCCTGGACTTGCAAAAACAATATTGATCAGAACTCTTGCTGTGGTAAGTGGCTGTCAGTTCAACCGCATTCAGTTCACAGTTGATTTACTGCCGACAGATATTACTGGCCTTACTACGTTTGATCGTGAACGCAATGAATTCACGGTTATAAAAGGACCAATATTTTCTAATTTTGTTATAGCAGATGAAATAAATCGTGCGCCGCCAAAAACACAGTCAGCACTCCTTGAAGTTATGCAGGAAAAACAAGTAACAATCGGCAGAGAAACGTTCAAATTAAAACCACCTTTTTTTGTCATGGCAACACAAAACCCTATTGAGACAGCAGGCACGTATCCTCTGCCGGAAGCACAAATAGACAGATTTTTATTCAACATCGGAATGAGTTATCCTGCAGAAGACGAAGAAAGAAACATTCTCTACCACAACGTGTCTGTCAAAAAATTTGAAGACTTCAAAATACAACCAATACTAAATCCAGAACTCATTCTCAAAATGCAAGAACTCGTAAAACACATTCACACAAGCGAAAGCATAGAAAAATACATTGTCCGTATCACGAACGCAACGCGTTATCCAGACAAATTCGGCCTAAAATTAGGACACTACATAGAATACGGCGGAAGTCCGCGAGCATCAATAGGACTGTTCATAGCTGCAAAAGCACAGGCATTCATGCAAGGAATGTCATACGTAACACCACAGCACGTCAAAGACGTTGCTTTTGACGTTCTAAGGCACAGAATTTTGCTGACATACGAAGCACAAGCAGAGAATTTAACAAGCGATGAAATAATTGCAGAAATCCTTGCACGAGTTCCAGTTCCGTAACATGGCTAAAAAAACATTCAAAGTAAGTCTTATCCCCTCAATAAAGAAACTAGAGATTTATACTAAAGGCCTGACTACAAGCAAGCTGATCGGGCGCTATCAAAGCAGTTTTAGAGGAAAAGGATTAGAATTTGAAACTTATCGCTCATACATGCCAGATGATGATGCAAGCCTGATTGACTGGAAGGCAACAGCAAGAAGCGATGATGTTCTCGTCAAAAAATTTGTAGAAGAACGCAACCTTAACGTGTATTTGTTGGTAGACATCAGTTCAAGCATGCTTTACGGCTCATCAACAACAAAATTAAAGGTTGTTTACGCAGCAGAACTCGCAGCATCATTATGCTATGCAGTATTAAAAGCACAGGACAGTGTCGGCTTTGGACTTTTCAGCGACCACATTCAAGCATCAGCAACACCAATGCTTGCACCACACCAGTTTTACAAATTATGCAACAGTTTAATGAATGCAGAACTATACGGCGGAGCATACAATCTCGGCAACACTTTAGAAGAAGTTTTTGGATTTCTGCCAGACAAAAGCGTTCTAATAATAATATCAGACTTCATTGGCTTTTCAAAAGGATGGGAACAAAAAGCAAAAGTAGCAGGCAAAAAGTTTGAGCTTGTTGGAATAATGGTTCGTGATATTTATGACAGAACTTTACCGCCTGATGAAGTTAATTTACTCGTTGAAAGCCCTTTCACAGACGAACAAGTCTTGATAAATCCGAGTGAGTTGCGAAGAAAATACGAACTGCATGCCAAGGAAGAAGAAGAATACATAAAAAGCGTTTTCAAAAAAAGCAACGGCGACTTATTAACTTTAACTACTGACAAGCCATTTGTGAAACCATTATTGACATTTTTCAAGTATCGTGAACGAAGGTGGCGCTGATGGCAGAGATTACTTTTACAAATCCTGAAATGGTGTGGTTTTTGTTAGGACTGCCAGTCTTGGTTATTACACATTTTTTGACATTGAAACTGAAAAAGTCTGTTGCGCTTAAATTTTCCAACTTTGAGTTGTTGATGCGCACAGCACCATCACGCGCTGTTACTCGTGCTTACGGCGGCGCTTTGATGGGCAAAGACATCAGCATTCTTGTACTCCGTTTTTTAACTCTCGGTTCATTAATTCTGGCAGTTGCAGGCATGATAATAATTTATTCAGGCAAAACAACAGACTTTGACTACGTCATTGCAATAGACACATCAAACAGCATGAAAGCAAATGATTTACTACCAACACGCTTTGACGCAGCAAAAGAAATAGCAAAAGGCATAGTCGACGAAGTTCCATTTACAACAATGATGGGGCTTGTTGTTTTTTCAGGAACAACACGCGTTGCACACGATTTAAGTGACGAAAAAAAATTAATAAAAAACTCAATTGAAATTCTAAACACAAGTATGTTTGGAGGCACAGACTTAGGGGGAGCAATCATTGCAGGCACAAATATGCTGACGCGAAGCCAAAAACAAAAAAGTCTTGTAATCATGACAGACGGACAGTCAAACATAGGAATGCCATTATTTGACGCACTTGAATTTGCAAAACGCGACGGCGTCACCATTCACACAATAGGTGTTGGCACCCGCGAAGGAGGTTTTGTTCCAGGCATAGCAAACGCAACATTCAAGCTTGAAGAAAACGTTTTGAAAAATATTGCAGAACACGGCGGAGGCAAATATTTCCGTGCATCTGACGCACAAACAATAAAAGAAGCTTATGCAGCAATTGTTGCTGTAAAGACAGCCCGCGTAAAATTAAGACTTGCACCATACTTATTATTGTTTGCGTTAATCATGCTGTTTGTCGAGTGGGGAATTGTGAATATAAAGTACAGAACTGTGCCTTGAAAATATTTAATCGTAAATGATTTGTTTGGTGATGTCAACCAGTTCTTTGCAAATTTTTTTCAATTCATTAAGTTTTGTTTCGTCTTTAACAGAAATTTGCACTCCGTAAGTATAATCTTCTCTTAAATCAATAATGCTATGTTCTTCTATGTTGTTTATTTCTTCATATTGCAACAATTCAATAAATTTTTCATCAAGATTTATTTTGTTTTCTTCTTTTAGAAATCTTATTAAAGATATTGTACAAGTTTGATTGGCAGATTCATATCCAAATTTAGCTGCGATGGCAAGAAAACAATGATAAATGCAGTAAAACCCTGCTGACATGGACCAGTCTGAAAACCCGATTTGTTTGAATTTTGTTATTCCGTCGAGGTTATGTTCTGCTTTTGCAAGATGTTTTTTGGCTTCGTCTATGTTCGGATCATTTTTTAAGAGCCCCCTATGTTTTTGTCTTTTGCCTAACTTTTTGCATTCTTCAATCTCTTTATTTGCTTTATTCAAACACCATTGTACATATTTAGAAGCTTGTGACATTTTTTAGCACTTCAACACATTCTTGTTGCCCGTATAGGATTATTGCGTTTTTTATTATATCCTGCATTACTTTATCTTTCTTTTTAATGTTTTCTATTAAATCTTGACGAGTTAGTTTGATAATGTGAAGTTTTTTTGGTAAAATTTCTTCTTTTTTCCTGAGAATATTATTTACTTCTTTCACATCATTTTTTTCTATCACTAACATGATGTCGATATCGCGAGCTTGAGTATAATTTTTAATTGCTGAGCCAAATATCATGACAATCCTGTTTTTAATGAACAATTCTTTAAATTCTTCTTTCCATCTTTTGAAATTATTTGCTTCATCAGCAAGCAAAAAGGTGATAAGTTGGTGTGAGTAATCATTGTCAAAATTTATTTTGTACACTATTGATTTGCCAATTCTCCTGCTTTTTATCAGATTTTGGTTGAGAAGTCTTTTAAAAATCTTTTGAGCTCCAACATGGCTGATATTTAGAATCTTACTTATAGAATTAGCATTATAGTAAGCAACGAAATCTTTGAATATGACCAACAAAACTTCTCTTTCCTTTTTGGTTAAAGATATCACAGTAACACCAAGTTACTACATAGAAACTTTAAGTTACTATATAAAACTTTCGGAAATTTAGTGCAGGACAAAAATTTTTAATCACAAGCTTTTGCTTAAAATATCAGAAGAGAAAAAGAAAGTTCTTGTTACAGAGTTTATGAAAAAATTAACTGGTTAACATCTCAACAACCATTATGACTTTTTTGTCACACACGTTTATATTTCTCAAACACTTAATGGCGCGTATATGATGTTATTGTCACAGAGGTATGAGAAATGTCAGAAATAAATGACCTTAAAGCACTGTTAAAACAAAGCCCGCGGCAAGCCAGTTATAATGCTCTTCAGAATCTTGGCACATTATATCGTGGAGGTTCAAATGCAAGCAGTTATGTTCAATTAATTGACAAATTAAAAGACAGCCCTCAACAAAACTTTTGCATTGCATGCGCATGGGCAGGACAGCCTTGCTCAAAACATTTGAAAAGCGATGCTCCAGTAATGAGTGTTGATGATTTATTAGGCGGTGTTTCACAATATGCTGGCTTTGTTCCTCAATCCGCAAACATTGAAAAAAATGTCCCTGGACAACAAAATAATGGTGTTTATCTTATTGTTGGCATGTCAAACCCTCAAAATTATGCTGTTGCAGGCGCAATTTTAAAAGCAGTTGCGCAATATTATGCAAAGAATGATGGAAAAGACAGCAGTTATTCAAAAAATACTGATAGCAAAGGATACAACAAAAGCACTTACAGAGGGACATCGCAAGGAAGCGCAGG
>CAYPAC010000042.1:8151-9090 GCA_964408615.1 uncultured Methanosarcinales archaeon | reverse complement strand
GGGTGTCATTTTTAAAGCGCCGCTGTTTATTCCATTATTGAAGTAATCTTCAACAGAGAAATCTTCAATAGAAAAGCTGGGAAGTAAACCTGTTCTTGAGAAATTATATTCAACTGCTTCAAAATTGTCTTTTACAAAACGACTTGAATAACCTACCGAAACAGATGATTTATTTAATCCATAACGGTCCTTTAGATTGTATGTTAGTCCTATTTTTGGATTTGTTACGTCTTTGAATGATACTGCAATGACTCTTGCTCTGCATTGGTCTCCTACTTTTAGTGTTTTTTTTGAATCTCTGCCTGTTAGTACTTTGTCTTTTGCAAAGCTTACAAAATCATCTATTGCTTGTGAGATGTGTATCATTCCGTCGATTGGTCCTAATGTTATGAATGCTCCGAAGTCTGCTATGTCTTTTATTTTGCCGGTTATTACTTCTTGTTGTTCTGGTTTGAAGGTCAATAGTTCAAATGTTGTTGTGTAATAGCTTGCTCCGTCTCCAAAGATTACTGCGCCTTCTCCTACATTAACTACGTTTAGTACGTCGACAACTACTCCTAATTCTGTTTCTATTAGTCCGTCGTATTTTAGTTTTATGCTTTTTAGCAGTGCTTGATTTACGTCAAGCCCGAAATATTTTGGCGCAACACGTATGTGGTCTTCAACTTGTATTTTATAGAACATATTACGGGCTTATTGATGAGTGTTGTTTATAAAGCTAACGATTCATCTTGGTAATTCTGGGAGTTTTAGGTTGTCGGGTTTTCGTATTTCTTGTTTTGCTTCGTAAGTGCCGTCTCCGTCGCGGTCGAGAATTAGCCATCTTCGTTCTGGGGAATAGTCAAAATCTATTCGGAATGGTTTTTCTTGAAGGAGGTATTCGATGGGATATTTTTGTATTGGCTTGTGTGGTTCGAAAAAAAAAAAAAAAGATTGCCC
>CAYPAC010000042.1:0-8141 GCA_964408615.1 uncultured Methanosarcinales archaeon | reverse complement strand
CCTTTGATGTCTGTGACTGTGTGGTCTTTGATGTTGTTTGATGGTTTGTAGAATTTTACAATTCTGCCGTCAATTCCTCTGTATGATTTGGCTATCCATTCTATTTTTCGTGGTTTTTTTGTGTGTGGATTATTTTGTTCTATGTCATCCTGTGTGATTTCTTCTAATTTTACGTGTATTCTGTAATTGTTGGTTATTTCGCTTTGTTTGTGGTCTGGCACTTCGTTCTGCCATCCTTCTTGTTTTATTTCGTATTGTGCAAACGGGTATTTTCCTGTTTCTATGATGTGTGCTTCTGTTGTTGTTTGGATTGTTGGGATTGGAGGAACGTCTTCTTCTTTGAAGAGGTATTCAATGATGTCTGGATAGTTGTGTTGTAATTCGCTTCCTGTGGTTATGCCTGAAATTGGCCTTACCATGTCTGGTTTGCCGAATCCTTTTTTGTTGTCTTCTTTGTCTTTGTCTGCAACGAGTACGTCGAGTGATGATGAGCTTGTTGATTTGAAGATTTTTAGTGCAGGGTGTGTTTCTCTTGTGCCGTCTTGTTTGAGTCGGTATGCTTCTATGTATGTTGGTTTTTTGTCTGTGTTGTCGTCTAATGTGTAGCTGATGATTTGTAGTCGTCGCGTGCGTTTTTTGAAGATGTATTCTTTGTTCGGGTCTTTGATTGGATAGTCTGGGTTTGGAATTTTTTCGTGGAACATTATGTCTCTTGTCATGCTTTCTACAATGTTGCGTTCATCTGTTAGTTTGCCTGCTCGTCGTGCGTCCTGGACGTATTTTGCGTCGAATGTCATTTCATTCTCGTTTCCTGGCAGGAATAATCCTATGCTGTATGTTTCATCTTGGAGATTTTTGTGTGCATCTTTGCGGATTTGTTTTGGTCTTAATCCCATGTAGTCTCTGAATTCATTGTGGAGTTGCCGTTGTGCAAGTACATCGCGAATGTATGTTATTGCTGTGCGTTTTTTTTCAAGTTGTTCGCGTAGGTTGAAATAATCTAAGAATTTTTCCCATTTGAGTGAGTTTTTGTGTGAGAGTGCTTCATCGAGTTCATTTGCCATTGTTGTGAATGTTTCGAGCATGTCTGCAATTGTGATGCCTCCGTAATTGAATTCGTACTTGTATGCTATTGTGCCTTGGTTTTTGTCGACGTCTTTGATTTCTTTCATGAATAATGCTCGTTCTCCCATTATGACGCCTACTCGTGCTTCTTCTTCGCTGAATCCTTTGTTTCTTAGTTGTTGTTCAAGTCTTGTTTCGTATGTTGTTGCTGACGCGAAGAGTGATGCGATTGAACTGCTTTGTCCTGCTGGCGGTTCTGGAAATGTAAGTAATGGTTGTCTGAATCCATATGTTTGGCGCGCGCGTTGTTGTCCTCTGAGTTCGTTTAGAACTTTTTCTGATGTTTCTATTATTACGTCTCTGTTTTCTTCCATGAATTTGCGTGTTGCTTCTGGTCCTTTTAGTGAGGTTGGTTCGAATTTTGCATAATTGAATATCTTGAATGCTGCTGCTCCGTCTCTGTGAAATTCGTTGACGACCACCCAATAATGCGGGCTTGCGTAGAATTCTGGAAAGAATTCGTCAAGTGCTGTTGTCTGTAGTGTTGATGTAATGTTGTTGAGTACGCTTATGGTTTTTCTGAGTTTTTTGTAGTTGTCTGTGTCCTCGAGTTTCATTCCCGGCATTATTGTGAAGTCTCGTACGTTTTCAAATGCTAAGTCTGAGTCAAAGCTGAATAATAATTTGTTGAGTCTTCGCGGAACTTCGAGATAGTGGTGTCTTGAAATTTCTAAATAGTCCATGTTTGCTATTTGGGAGAGTTCTGCATAAAGTTCTGCATCAAAATAAAATACTAAAGGCAGTCCTTGTAGTTCTTTGTTGTTGTGCATCATTTCGTGCATTAAAATTATTGGCACTCCGTTTATGTGGTCAAGAATTCTTGCTTTTGGGTCTATGCCGACAACACCTGTGTTCAAGTATGTTACTCCAAGGATTGAGCCTCTCATTTGACTGCTTGGCAGCGTACCGAAGTAGTAGTGTGGTGGCAGGAATTCTTTTGCAGTCATTGTTTGTGGTGGAACAAATAGCACGTCTCTTATTGTTATGCCTTCGTAGCCTTGGATTTTTTCATTGAGAATGTCTTCGAGTTTTTTGTCATCTGGGAGTTTTTTTTGTTTGCGCAGGTTTGCTTCGACTGCTTGCATTATTTTTTGTGATGGTGTTTTGAAGCGTTGTTCCATTAGTGTTGCGGCTTCTGTGAGGTAATTTATGTGGTCTTGTACAACAATGTCAAATTCTGCTGGTGTTAGTTTTTCTATGCCGTTTGCAGTGTAATTTGCTATGTGATTTCCTTTGTTAACATAATTTACGAATGTGAGTGTTATGTTTTTTCCGAGAATTTCTTGCTGGACTTGTATTGATTCGTTTATGAATGGTGTTCGTTCTCTTAAGTATTTTAAAGATATTGAGTCGTAAACGCGTTCTTTTTCAAAAAGTTTTTTGACTGGGTCTGTTGGTGACTCAATGCCTTGTAGATAGTGTGGTGTTGTTTTCTTTTGTGTTTCTTGTGCTTGTGCGGGTTTTGTAAAAAGTGCAGGTGTGGTTGCTGTTCCTGCAAGAATAGCTCCGGCTAAAATTCCTTTTAATGTTATATCGCGGAGTTTGTGCATTAGACTCATTGCGTGTATAATAAAACTTACGCTGACTATTTAAATTTTTGCACGTTTTTGTGTCGGATTTTGTTAAAATGTTGAAAGTGTGTCACGTGTGCATTATTGTCAAGTATTTTTTCTGCCGGACTACAATGATTGGTATTTTTTTCTTTTTGAGTTTTTTTTTGAGTTCTGCGTCTATTGTTGCAATAATTTTTTCTTTGTCTGCAATTGTCAGGATTGCTTGGTCTGCTGTTTTTGTTTCAGTTGTTTTTATAATCTTAATGTTTTTTTTCTGCAGGATTGTTTTTGTGAGTTTTACTGCTTGTTTTTGTTTTGATGTTCCTTTTTTTTCAATTGTTTCGAGTTCTTTGAGAACAATGTCTGGGACTGATACTGTGTATTGTGTGGTCATTATTCTGTCAAATTCTGTTAGGTAGTCTATTTTGAATTCTGCGCACGCGATGAGAAAGCTTGTGTCGAGGATTATTGTTGTCATTTTTTTTTCTTTAACAAATTTGGTGCTTGTAGAATTACAAATGCAAGTATGTTTGAATAAATTATGAACATTAATCCTGTGCTTAAGAGCCAACTTAATTCGGATAATGGTATGCTTGTTGGTGGGAATGTTGCTAAAAAAAGTAATACCGCACATGGTGCTTCGCTTGATGGTGCATAAAATGTCATTAGTTTGTTTTCTGTTTCTGAGAATGCGTGTTTTTTGTGGCTTATTTTTATTGCAATGTATCTTATTGCTATGTAGCTTGCAAACAGTATTGCTGAAAAAAGAAAAAATTTTGCGTTGTATTGCGTGCGAATGATGCTTCCGAAAAGAATGACTGCAAGTATTCCTGCGTAGCTTGTTAGTTTGTGATTGAGCTGTATGAATGGCTTGTGTGTTGTTGCAAATGCGTTGGTAAAGAATGCTCCGAATGATGCTACTGCCAAAATGCCAAGTCCAAATATTGTGCCGAGTGCGAATGAAACAAATGCTGTTGCAATAATTAGTGGTGGTACTATTGGTGATTTTGTGTGTGTTAAGAGTTTTGCAAATAGTACTCCTGTAAATATTCCTGTTGCTATGCTTGCAATAATTTTTATTGTTGTTGACAAAAAGAAATTAACAATGTCTGATATAAATACCATTGATATTGGGGGGATGAAGATTGTGATTATTAACGGCGTTATTAGCGATATTGGTGTTGTCCAGAATGCTTCGAGTCTTATGAGTGCTCCGCTGTGGGCGTTGGTTTTTATTTTTGGAAGGAGTTCTGCTGATATTCCTAATATTGCTGCTGCAAAAACCACGCTTGAAACAGGTGTTATGTCTGTAAATGGGGCTGCTATTAGGGCAAGCGCTACAAATACTATGCTGGCAAACAATGTGATGAACGCTATTGAGTGTGTTGCTGTTGTGTCTGTTGCTGATAATTTCAGCCGTGAAGTGCTTTCAAATACGAGGAGTACAAAAATGATTAAGACTAATGTTGAGAAAAAATCTGCAGGCATTTGCAGTGCAGGGATTATTCTGTAAATGCTGTTGAGCACAAGTCCTGTGATGATTGCAAGAAGTGTTGCTGGAATCGTAAATCTTTGTGCAGATTGTTTTATTAAATGAGTTAATGCAATCAACCCTGCGAATGAAGCAACAATTAATGTTATGTTCATAATGTTCCCCTTTTACATGAATAATAACCTTAACATTTATTAAGCTTCCTTTCATTGAGAATTAAATGCAAAAACGGGCTTGGTTGTTTGATGTTGATGGAACTTTAGTTGATACTGTTGATATTCATGTTTCTGCATATCGTAATGCTTACAAGATTGTAACTGGGAAAATTATTCCTGACAAAATAATTTCTATGCGTTTCGGCATGCCTGCCACTAAAGGCCATGATTTGGTTTTTGATGCTGTTAAAATTCCTTTTACTATAAAAATGATTAATGATGTTGTTGTTTTGCACCAAAAATTTTTTGCTGAAGAAATAAAAAATCACAGGATTCTTCCTTTAAAGGGTGTTGTTGATTTTCTTTCTGAATTGAAAAAACAGAATGAAGTTATTGGTGTGGTTACTGGTAATTTCGAGATTCCTGCAAAAAATATTTTGAAAATCGCAGGACTGATTGGTTTTTTCTCCATTCTTGGTTGTGATTCAGGCCATGACTCGCGTGTTGATATCGTGAGGCGTGCTGTTGCTGTTGCAAAAAATAAATGTTTGTGCAACAAAATTATTGTTGTTGGTGATACTCCGAGCGATGTTCGTGCTGGAAAGTCTGCGAAAGTTTGTACTGTTGCTGTTGCGACTGGTTCTTTTTCAATAAACGAACTAAAAAAAGAAAAACCAGATTTTATTGTTAAAAGTTTGAGGGAATATCCAGCAGTAATGAAAGCTTTTTTATAGTAATAACGCATTAAACGCTCATCATGTCTCATAAAAAACTGCGTGAACTTCTGTCTTCTGTTGTTGAAAAAAATACTCCTGAAACTGATGATTCAAGGCTGAAGATGGTGAATGATTTTTTGAAGCGCGCATCTGCTGAAGCTAAACATTTGAAAATAAAAGCACTGCCTGTTTTGGGCGGTAGTTTTGCAAAGGGTGTGTGGCTGAAGGGTGATTATGACGTTGATGTTTTTTTGGCTTTTGATTTAAAGTACAAAAATTCTGACTTAAGTGCTTTGTCTGAGAAAATTCTTGCCCCCTTTAAGCCTGTGAGGATTCATGGAAGTCGTGATTATTTTCAGGTTCGTAACAGCATTTGTTTTGAAATTATTCCTGTGCTAAATATCAAAAAGGCGTCTGATGCGAGGAATGTTACTGATTTTTCTTTGTGGCATGTTGCTTGGGTGAATAAAAAAAGCAAAAAATTAAAGAATGATATTCGTGTTGCAAAAAAGTTCTGCAAGGCTCAGCGCGTGTATGGTGCTGAGAGTTTTATTCGTGGTTTTTCAGGTCACGTACTTGATATTCTCGTGATTCATTATAATGGTTTTCTTCCGCTTTTGAAAGCTGCAGTAAAATGGAATCCTAAAGTGGTTGTTGATACTGAAAATCATTATAAAGGCAGGGCGCTTCAGTTCATTAACAAATCTAAGACCGAAAGTCCTTTGGTTATTGTTGACCCTGTTCAGCCGGGGCGGAATGCTTCTGCTGCTTTGAGTGATGAAAAATTTTTTGATTTCATTAATGCTGCAAAATTATTTCTTAAACATCCGTCGATGAATTTTTTTGTTGAAACACCTGTTGATGAGTCTGCTTTGAGAAAGAAAGGCATTCTTATTAAGGTTAAAATGTTGCCAATTAAAGGCATTGAAAATGTTGTTGGTGTTAAACTGCTTAAGGCAGGTGAATTTATTAAGAAATCACTTGATGAATTTGGCATCATTGATTCATTGTGGGAGTGGGACAAAAAGAATTATGCTGTCTGGTGGTTTGTTGTTAGAAAAAAAGAACTGCCTTCTGAAATGCTTGTTGAAGGTCCTCCTTTAAAGTTAAAAGAGCATGTCAAAAAGTTCAGGCAGGTGCATAAAAAAACAATTGTGAAAAAAAATAAGATTTATGCATTTGTTAAACGTCCTTTCACCATACCTGAAGAAACTGTTGCTGCTGCTGTTAAGGATGCTTATTTTAAGGAAAAAGTAAAGAGTGTTTTTATAGAATGAAAGCTGATGTTTTTAATTCAATTGTCGGACATCTTTGTAGCATAATCAAGCAGGAAAGTAAATATATATCGCTTGATGACAAAAAACTTCCTGTTGATATTTCTTTGTTTCGGGATGATTTTGTTGCTGTTAAAAAAAAGATTGCTTTTGTTGATGGTGGCAATGGCGAGATTTTTTGTGCTCCGAATGTTTCTGTGCAGTTTATTCGCGTGTATGGTTCAATATTTGAAGGAAGAAAACGGGTTCGGAGTATGGTTAATGAATTTTTTGTTGTTGTGTCTGCCAAAAATAAAGATAATAAAATTGTTTATGATGCAAAAACGTTTGATTGCTGTTGGTCTTTAACTCATGAGTTTGAGTTTGACGACAAAACACTCGCCAATAATGCTCATCATGTTAGTCCTTCTGCTGTTGCTGATGCTTTGCGAAGGTTTGCTGAACTGAAGCTTGCTGTTGAAATTGTTGAACAACTGAATGATGGTGATGTCATTGTTAAAGACGGCGAGCTTGCGTCGCGAGTTACTTTTGAACAGCAGTATTATGATGCTTTATTTTGTGTTGCTAAAAAAAAGAATATTGCTGTGTGTGGCTTTTCTAAAACAACTTCTTTGCTTACTGATTCTGGACAGAGTGTTGTTGTTGTTCTTAATCAGTTGAATTCTAATGCTCCTTGGTATTATTTTCCAGAACAATTATCTGATGTCAAAACCGGTTTTGTCAAGCTCTCTCCCCATAACAAATATGTTTTCAGGGTTGATTTATTTAATTCAGATAATATTCAAAATATTGTTTCATTGTTGTTGGAGAATTCTCAGGATCCTGCGTTTTGGGGCTATCCGTATGGTTTGGTTGATGCTGATTGTCGTGCGTGTGTTTCTGAAAAAGAGCGCTTGATGTTAAAATGGCAGTTTTTTGCACGTTCAGGTGAGCGCTTTAAAGCACATTCTTCAGCACTTGATGCGCATGATTTGTTGAATGAGTTGCACTAAACCATTCTTCAGTAGTAATAAACATTTTTATAACGTTATTCTTATTTGTAGTGCAAAAGGAGGTGTTTTTATGGCAAAATCAGGTTTTGGGTTTGATCATCGTATTGGTCATTGGGCTTTTATTGTTGGTGTGGCGCTTGCAGTGCTTGCAGGCATTGTCCCAACTTGGCAGACTGTTAGCATAGTTTGGACTCTTGCAGTTCTTGGATTGATTGTTGGCTTGCTGAACATTACTGCACGTGAAACAACAGAATTTTTGATTTCTGCTGTGACGTTGTTGGTTGTCGGCAGTGTTGGAGCGTTGCCTGCTCTTGGCTTGTTGGTGACAAGTGTGCTTGCTAATGTGGTTGCGTTTGTTGCTCCGGCCGCATTAGTTGTTGCTTTGAAAGCTTTGTGGGTTTTGGCGCAGGATTAAAAGATTTTTTTTATTTCCTTTTCAAGAAGCGCATATTTATATACTGGCGTAATCATTTAGAGAGGAACGACTGAATTCTAAGGATTTTTGCTTGGAAGTGTCGTCAAATGTAAACAATTGGAAACAGGGTGAATAAACAATGGGTTATGGCGAAGGACGTGGGTTTAGGCAGGACTTTGATAGAGGTCCAAGAGAAATGCATAAGGCAGTTTGTGCTGATTGCGGGAAGGAATGTGAAGTTCCTTTCAAGCCGCGGGCAGACCGTGCTGTATATTGCAGAGAATGCTTTCCCAAGCATAAAAAGTTCTAAACTTTTTTTAGTTTTTTTATATTTTTATTTCTTTATATTGATAACTTACTTGATTAAGTGACATTTTTTGTAAGTCATCAATTAGAGAACTGACTTATCGCAAGATAAC